>JANOXJ010000137.1:0-7724 GCA_031418455.1 Flavobacteriales bacterium
GTGCCAATCCACTTGCGCTCGCAAGGGCCAAATTGGGAGCCGTAATACTACTTAACAACGTTCCAGTTACAAATACGTTATCGCAATGCACATCTAAAAAGGGACCTGAGTATAACTGTATGGAAGCAGCAAAGTCTTCTATGTTAGACCATACTGTGCTGCCATCCGCATCGTTATAACAAAAAGTAGCATATTTAAAAACACCGCTGCCCGAGCTATTATTAGTTCCGGTTAAGTTATTTAAATTATAACTTGTATATCCATTGCCACCGAATTGAGTGGCAAAATAGGTTTTGCTATTTAGGTTGGCTATGCCAGCACCTTGGCGGTCCACATTGGCTAGAGAGAAATTAAAAGACGGACTAGTATATGCATTAAACCAATCACAAATTCCTGTATCATCCAAGTGGGCTACATAACTTCCTTTTTGGTTGTTTCCTGTAAGCACATTTCCGAACATGTAACTATCATCTGTCGTATTGAAACCGTCATTACTATTAGTAAACACACCACTAGCAATAACTCCATTTTCTGAAGCTACCAATTCTAAGCCAGAAGATTCGCCAAAGCTGCGCACAAAATTTGTCCATTGAATAAAACCAGCGGGTGAATAGCTGACCACTATTGCTGATGAGGAGAAAGTGCCAGGCAACGTTCCGGTATAGGCAGAACCATTGCCATTAGTAAGAGTTGCTGGCATATTAATATAGCCTGTCACATAAATATTGCCGTCTTTGCCAATGCACACATCTACGTAATCTGCATTACCTATAACCGCTATTGAGCCTTGCACCTCCGCAGTCCATATCAAATTACCATTTGCATCTAGTTTTGCCAAATAAGCTATCTGATTGCCACTGCCTGTTATACCATTTGTAGGATATGGAATTTCATTACCCGGTATATTGTCTCGGTTGAACAATAAACTGTCCATATGATTTTGGAGTATTCCAACGGTATAATTGCCTACTACATAGGTGTACCCATTTATGGTGTCTATAGCTAAGCCATTAGATTTTTCTGTAAAGGAATTGCCAGATGCTGCCAGCCAATTCATGGTTTGCGAATGAACCGATAGTGCGCCTAGTATTAAGGCGAACGTCACAATAACACGGGCGGTTATGTTATTTAGATATGTGAAAATTGTTTGCAGACCACTTATTATTACTGGCTTTTAACGCAAGCGTTTGTGCAAGGTTTCATTCGGGATTTAAGCTGGCTTTTTAAGTCTAACACATTGGGTTATAAAATCCTCAACAAGGCTCTACCAATTTTATATTCATTGCTTGTAGTTTAGCACCTTATTTATAGCTAAGTAAAAATTAAATTAAGACATAAATTAAATGACACTCATAAAGTCTATATCTGGTATACGCGGCACCATGGGAGGTGCTGAAGGACAAGGGCTTACACCCATTGATGTGGTAAAATTCACAGCTTCTTTTTGCGCCATGATGCAGAAGAAAAGCAACACTACGGCCATTAAAATAATAGTGGGCCGCGATGCGCGCATAAGCGGCAGTATGGTAAACTCGCTTGTGTGCAACACCCTTGTGGGCATGGGCGCACACGTGGTAGACCTAGGCCTTACTACCACGCCTACCGTGGAGGTAGCAGTGCCTGTAGAGGGCGCCACAGCTGGCATTATACTCACTGCCAGTCACAATCCTAAACAATGGAATGCTCTCAAACTACTGAATGAAAAAGGCGAATTTATATCGGCACAGGAAGGCGAAGAAGTGCTGCGACTAGCTGAAAGTGGCGAGGTAACATTTGCTGAAATAGATGCCCTAGGCAGCATAGTTGCCAAAGACTATTTAGACCTGCATATAAAAGAAATATTGGCCTTGCCACTGGTGAACAAAGAAGCTATTAGCCAAGCCAACTTCAACATAGCTGTAGATGCTGTAAACTCCACAGGTGGCATATATGTGCCAGCTTTGCTGGCCGCACTGGGAGTAACACAAGTGCACAAATTATACTGCGAGCCCAATGGTCATTTTCCGCACAATCCGGAGCCACTGCCAGAGAATTTGCAAGACATTGCGGACTTAGTAGTAAAAGAAAAATGCGACCTAGCCATAGTGGTAGACCCCGATGTGGACCGCCTAGCCTTTGTGTGCGAAGATGGAAGCATGTTTGGCGAAGAGTACACACTAGTAGCCGTGGCCGACTATATATTAGGTCATAAAAAAGGCAATACCGTGAGCAACCTTAGCAGCACACGCGCCCTGCGCGATGTTACCGAACAACATGGAGCAGTGTACACAGCAGCTGCCGTGGGCGAGGTAAATGTGGTGGCCACCATGAAGGCTACCAATGCGGTTATAGGTGGCGAGGGCAACGGGGGCATTATATACCCCGATGCGCACTACGGCCGCGATGCACTGGTAGGCATAGCCCTTTTCTTGTCGCACTTGGCGGCCAAGAAAATGACTGTTTCGGCACTGCGCAACAGTTACCCAAGCTACACAGCCTCTAAAAATAAAATAGAACTGAGCGAAGGAATGGATGTGGACTTTATTCTAAAAGAGGTACAATCACTATTTCCCGATGCGCAGATAAATACTATAGATGGTGTAAAATTTGACTTCCCCGATGGGTGGGTGCACCTGCGCAAAAGCAACACCGAACCTATAGTGCGCGTGTATGCCGAGCACAAATCAAAGCAAGCAGCCGATGAGTTAGCTGCCAAACTGATGAATGCCGTATATGCCATAGCCGGTGTAAAAGCCTAGCATAAAACTTCAATAGAGCACCCATTTTAAGTAACCACCTTTAGGGCTTGTAGCCCCAACTTTGTGCCTTATAAATTACATACTTACCAGCATTTATAGTGTTTTTTTATTTCTAACCAAGCATGAAAGTTTATTTAGACAATGCCGCCACCACACCCATGGCACCTGAGGTACTGCAAGCCATGTTGCCCTATTTTACTGAGCATTTTGGCAATCCGTCCTCATCGCATGCCTTTGGCAGAAAAACTAAAACGGCTATAGAAAATGCCCGCAGAAGCATAGCAAAGCACCTCAATTGCACCCCTGCCGAAATATTCTTTACCAGCGGAGGTACCGAGGCCGACAATTTGGCCATACACGCTGCCATACATGACCTTGGGTGCAAGCACATTATAACCTCGCCCATAGAGCATAGCGCAGTGCTAAAAACCGCACAGCTTGTGGAGAGCAAGGGCTTGGCCAAACTAAGTTTGGTTAAGTTAGATGCACAGGGCAATGTGGATATGGCAGACCTAGAACAGCTGCTCACCACACACCCCAACAGTTTTGTTACCCTTATGCATGCCAACAATGAAATAGGCAACATGATATCGCTAAAGGCAGTGGGGGAGTTGTGCCATAAGTATGGCGCCTATTTCCATAGCGACACGGTGCAAACTATGGGGCACTATGCTATTAATCTTGCTGAAACGCCTATTCATTTTCTTAATGCATCGGCACATAAATTTCATGGCCCCAAGGGCGTGGGCTTTATGTATGTGAACAAGCAAGTAAAGATAAACCCCGACATTACAGGCGGTGGCCAAGAGCGCGGCATGCGTGGTGGCACCGAAAATCTGTATGGCATAGTAGGTATGGCCAAAGCCCTGGAGCTAGGCTACCAAGACCTAGAGGAACATGCCAGCCACATACAAGGAATTAAAAACTATATGATGCAACAGCTATCCGATAAAATACCCGGCCTTGTATTTAATGGCAACTGCCAAAGCCCTGAAAGCCTATATACTGTAGTAAACATTACGCTGCCAGAAAATCCTAATGCCGATATGTTGCTCTTTTTGCTGGACCTAGAGGGCATAGCCTGCAGTGGCGGAAGCGCCTGTAGCAGCGGTGCCGCCAAGGGCTCGCATGTATTAGATGCCATAGGGGCATTAAAAACAGGTTCGGCCAGCACACGCTTCTCATTTAGCCGCTACACTACACAGGCCGATATAGATTTCGCTGTTAGTAAGTTAGCTGAACTGTGCCTTGTGCCTGTTCATGCGTAGGCTCATAAGTTGTTAATTTTTAGAGATAATAAACGTAAGTTCATCGTAACATTTGGGCATATTTGCCGCGGTATCATCAGGCAATTGTGCTTTTTTTTAAACAATACCCTAAAGACAACAATCGATTATGTCTACAAACAGCTCAAAAAAAGGAAGACCCTCCACCAAACCTGCCAGGCTTAAAGACGGATACTACGTTGAAGTAAGTACCAAAGGCAGCAACATGAAAATAATGATGCGCAGCGATACCGAAGCAGGTATGCATGATATTGCTAGGAGATATGGCGTAGCCAAACAAGTAGTAATAATGGGCGAGCATAAAAATGACGTGTGGGTGAACGAGAAAAAGGCAAAGCAAGAAGCAAAAGCCAAAGCAAAAGCCGCTAAATTGTTGCTAAAAGGCCCTAAGCCTCCAAAAGAGCCTAAGGCACCTAAAGCACCAAAGCCACCCAAGCCAGAAAAGGCTCCAAAAGCACCAAAGGCTGAAAAACCTGCCAAGGCAGCTAAGCCAGCCAAAGCAGCTAAGCCAGAAGTAAAAGCAAAACCTGCAGCCAAACCAGCAGCAAAGCCTGCCGCTAAGCCAGCTGCCAAGGCCGCTAAGCCAGCAGCAAAACCTGCAGCCAAAGCAGCTAAGCCAGCAGCAAAGCCAGCTAAAAAAGCTGCTAAACCAGCAGCAAAACCGTTGGCTAAAAAGAAGAAATAATTACAAAAACACATACTTGTGTACTATTGAAAAGCCCGCATACGTGCAGGCTTTTTTTTGTCCCAACTTATGTAGTTGGAGGCTTTGAACGAGCTGAACTACCTTCATTAGTTTAGATAATCCCGATTTAGAAAAGCACCTTTTTAGTGCAATGCTATGATGCCTAAATGGTTGATTTTATCAAACATTTATGCTATTGAAAATTTCCATTGCATGCTATGAGACCCTGAATCAAGTTCAGGGTGACGGACCTAACCGGTTGGGGCAAGTGTTCCTTTTCAGGACTTAGTCGGCTTTCATGCGCTTGTAGTGGTTTTCTTTTATGTGGTAAGTTCAGGGTGACGGACCTCATCGGTTAAGACAAGCGTTTTTTCTCAGAAATTAGCTCTTTGATGTTCTTGGTGTGGTCTTCTTATATGCGGCAGGTCACCCTTTTATGCGGCAGGTCACCCTGAACTTGATTCAGGGTCTCTTGAAACCAAATCATGCTATAAAAGCATCGATTTTTTTAAGTGTTAAAACATTCGACTCCTCGCAGAGTCGTTATGCTTTGCATTCCATCATATTTTACCAACATAAGACCCTTCGCAGGGTCAACCTAAGCAGCACGGTGTTGTATGTTCAGAGTTTTACATACCAACATCAAACCCATCCAGGTATCTGCACTACTCCGTGAGGAGTTGTATGTTGGGAAAAGGAAAAAATCAAAGGCAGCTCCCAACCCCGTGAGGGGTTGAATGTTTAAGCCTAACTAATGCAATTGTAAATTTCAATTACATAATCTGGGTTTAAAGGTTAGCATAATTTCAATAGAAATATTGCTCTCCCTTTTTTTGCCACTAACATTGCCACACCAATAGTTATGGAACACACCACACCCACCGGCATACGCCTGAACAAATACATAAGCGATACCGGCTACACCAGCAGGCGCGAGGCCGACAAACTTATAGAAAGTGGCAAGGTGACCTTAAACGGCAAGCGTGCAGAGCTTGGCACACGTGTGCAGCCAGGCGACAAGGTGTGTGTGAACGGCCAACCCATAGGCAATAAAAGTGAGCCTGTTTATATAGCTTTCAATAAACCTGTGGGCATTATATGCACCACCGAGGAGCATATAAAAGGAAACATAATTACCTACATAAATCACCCTGACAGAATATTTCCTATAGGCCGACTGGACAAAGAGAGCGATGGCCTAATACTGCTCACCAACGATGGCGATATAGTAAACAAAATATTGCGCGCAGGCAACAACCACGAAAAGGAATATGTGGTAACAGTGCATAAAAATATAGACGAAGATTTTCTAAAACGCATGGCCCGTGGAGTACACATATTGGACACCGTTACCAAGCCATGCAAAATTGTAAAAGAAGGCAATAAGACCTTTAGAATATGGCTTACCCAAGGCCTTAACCGACAAATAAGGCGCATGTGCGAAGCCTTAGGCTACGAAGTGCTAAAGCTAAAACGCGAGCGCATTATGCACATTACCTTAGAGGGCATAGCACCCGGCAAATGGCGCAATCTTACTGCTGCAGAATTAAAAGAGCTGCACAGGTTAACCGAAAAATCTGCGAAGACTGCTGAGTGAGGAAACCTACTTAAAGGAAAATTTTCTTTTTGTGAATTGATTGGGCTCGAACTATTGGGGGATTAACCTTATCTATAAATTTCCATTATTTCTTCTAAATATTTCTTTTCGCCAAGTAGCATTGATTCATAGTAAAATTTAGCAATGTCAGCTTTTTCACTAAGATTCAGTAATTGGTATGCCACTATGCTACAAGCATATATTTCTCTTTTTTCGGCCTGACTAAATTTATCTAAACTTAATGATTCAAAAAAGGTGCACGCCTCGGTAAAATACCTCATATTCATTAGGGTGTACATATATTGAATAAGGTACTCATAGCGAACTAAATCGTGTGCTTTATTTGAAATTGAGATAACTTCTTCAAATAGCTGTTTGGCAATGGGAAAGCGAGATAAATTGAAATGTGCTAGTCCTAAATTATAAATTATTTTTTCATTCGCAAAGTAATCTTCATATTTATGTAACAATTCAATGGCTTCATCATACTTACCTAACTGTAACATGTTGGAAGACATGGCTACTGCATATTCATCTTGGAATGATTCGATGTTGTTGATAGAACCTAGTAGAGCGTGCGATTTTTCAAAATTATTTGAAAAATTTTCAATGATTGCAAATAAAAACAATGACATATCAGGACATTTGACTAGCAGTGTTTCAAATTTATTTAGCAGAGTTCTAACTTCCTCATTATTCTCATTTTCCCAAATGATTACGTATAGAATATTATAAACCAACACTGTTCTACTGTTATGCTCCATCAGGAGGTTTAACATATTCGCTTGTGTTTCTTCATACGTAACAATTTTTTTTTCAAAGTATTGAAATGCAATTAAATTGTAATTAGCAAAAGGATTCTTCTCAGCCGTATCTGCCTCTATACTTTTTTGATAAAACAGTTCGCTATCATTTACATTCCCATATTTTTGAATGTTCTCGCCAATTGCATTAAGAGTAAATGTGCCCAAATCCAATATATTCAGTGTGGTGGTATCTATTAAAGTATTGGAATAATAAATTTCAAGCGACCTCCAATAGTCAATATTAATTAGTTTGTCATAATACTTTTCCTTGAGCGTCTCAAGTTTTTCCAGCTGAAACATTCCCAATTCAATTTCATCCATAAATAGGATATTATCTGCTTGTGTATTCATAGGTAGCATTTGTAAAAGCAAATAAAGTGCAACTAATTAAATAGGATTCATAATTGTTATTATTTCCTGCATTGATTATTCTTTTGAGCACGGTGTTGGGCGAAATGCCCAGCACACGAGCAATACCACGAATGCCGCAACTATTGACTAACAGTTTTACAATCATTTTGGTGCAGTCTGTCTTGCGGGCGTTTTGGGAGTAGTAGACTTGTTGGTATTTGCCACATTGACTACAACATAGTGTTTGGGCACCGTTTGTTC
>JANOXJ010000138.1:0-2304 GCA_031418455.1 Flavobacteriales bacterium
CGAGACGGCAATGAATTGTTGTGAAAAATAAAGAATAAAACCTTCCGGACTTCTGAATTTTAAATAGCATAAATTTATTATCATACATATTGCGGCCATAATCTTTCAGATTTTCCGTGTCAGCAATTATGATTGGAATTAAAGGATAATCGTCTTCTGTGAGATCTACAAGCGCATCGGCAAAGCCCTCCCTATTTGTCTTCAACTTTATCTCCCCAAATTTTATTGGAATAAGATTCCACAATATGCGCAAGATATTCATTTATCAAACTTAATTAGTATTCATCCATTCTCTTCACTTGATAAGATAGACTCGTCATTCAGCACGTTTGGCTGACTTGCAAAAGGCGGTATTTTAGCATCCCTATGGCTATCGGGATTGCTACAGAGCACCAACCTCGCCTATTGCAAATGTGCCATTAGCGCTAGATATTTTCATTTTAAACAAAGTGTTCCTAATCCAATTTTATTAATTTAATTTTTGTAGGGCTGATAAAAATAAAATTTCCATAGCGCACTTGACCCTCATTAATGATTTTATTAAACTCATCTTTTAGTGTTGATGCTATTTCGATTTCTATTTTATCAAAGTATGTATAAGTACTATCATTTATTGATTCAAAGTTACTCACTTGTTCTCCTGGCCCCAGATAAAGGTCCTTGTCAAGCAACATTTTAAACTGATAATCATCCGGAACTTTAGTTTTTGAGATTGTTTTTAGTAGTATATAATCTGTGTCTGAAGCATCTTGAGGAGGATTTTTTATCTTTTTTATTTTAATCTTTAATTTATAGGCATATCCCCATTGAAAATCAAATCCCTGAATAAAATCAGCATAGCAGTCATTTGATTTAATAGTTAGTATTTTAAAGAAGGCATCATTTCTTACTACCATATAAGGCTCCACAGTTATAGTTTGGTTTCTGCCGCTTTGACTTTTCCCAATGGTTGAAATCAATATCAATAAGAGAACTAATTTTATTTTCATGGTTGTTTATACTTACTTTAATTTTTTTTTACAGCTCGCGCGAAGGGCAGGACTTTACCACTCCCGGTAGCTATCGGGATAGATTTGAAAAACTAATGTTTGATTAACTACAAAACTGTCTTTGGAACACGAAACCCCACCTTTTGGATAGGTGCTGTTATAGCCAGTTATTTCTTGCCACAATTCTTATCGATATACTCTTTCACATATGTATTGCCCATTTTCAAAGCCTTGTTCCATTCTTCACAAGCCTTGTCGATGAATCCAGTATCCAAGTATACGAACCCCCGCGCGTAGTAAACAGTTGAATTATCAGGCTGTAATTTTTCGGATATAGTATAGCTATCCAGCGCCTTTGAATATTCTTTTAATGCATAGTAGCAATTACCACTATTCAGATGAGCGCCAGCAAGATTTGGATTAAATTCTATTGCCTTTTTATAATCATCTAATGCTTGTTGGTAAGCCCGAATTTCTTGATATGTAAATCCACGAGCGAAGTACACATCTGCAGGTTGGTTTGGATTTTTATTAATTGCTTTAGTAAAGAATACAAAGGCAGCCATATTCTGTTTTGTGCTTAAGAAGGCATAAGCTCTTTGTACATATGCCTCAACATAGTTGGAATCAAGTTCAATCACTTTTGCGTAGTCATTAATGGCTGCATTGTAATCACCCAGAAATGCTTCGGCCTTTGCCTTCATAAAATAAATATCAGGGTGATTAGGTAAAAGAATTGCAGCTCAATTGTAATCCGAGAGTGCTTTCGAATCCTGTTTAGAATATAAATACGCCCAACCTCTTTTATAGTAGAATTCAGCATTGGTCGAGTCTATTTCTATCGCCTGAGAATAGGCTTTTATCGCGTCATCGTAATTCTGAGTATTAACGAATTCATCAGCTTTGCCTATCAGGTCAACAGTTGATTGAGAAAAACTCATGAAGGAGATAATAAAAGCGATAAGTGTCAAAAAAGCATTGTTCATTGTTTGTGTCTTGTTAATTGGCTATAACTTGCATATACATAACATAAAATGGCACAAAGCCAACCATTTCTGGTTGGTTTTAGGAAATTTTCTCGCGTTTTCCCCAAACGCCAAAGTACTAATATTTCTAACTAAAACGAAAAGTTTTAGAAAGCGTGAGTAGCTCACCCATGGCAGAGTTTTTTTTGCAGTAAATAAAACCAAACGCATTTGCGCACATAAAAAAAACCGATGCATTTATATTTCTATAAAAGCATCGGTTGTTATTTTTTCAAACTGCACTTTGCAGTTGTTTTATTAGCCCAGATTATGCAATTGAAAATTTCAAT
>JANOXJ010000139.1:0-18455 GCA_031418455.1 Flavobacteriales bacterium
ACTATTACTTGTCCGGCTAACATTACTGTAAATGCTACTGCCGGTGCTTGCACTGCCAGTGTAACTGTGCCTGCACCTGTTACTACTGATAACTGTTCTGTAGCCTCGGTGGTAAACTCATACAATGGTGGCGGTGCTAATGCATCGGGTACTTATCCTGTGGGTACTACTACCGTTAATTATACCGTTACTGATGCCAGTGGCAATACTGCTACTTGCTCTATGACAGTGACTGTGGTAGACAACCAAAACCCAACCATTACTTGCCCTGCTAACATCACCATTGGTACTGATGCCAGTGTGTGTAATGCTAACGTAACGGTGCCTGCTCCTACCACTGCTGACAACTGCGCGGTGGCTACTGTGGTAAACAACTTTAATGGTACTGCTAATGCTTCGGGTAATTACCCAAGCGGTACTACTACGGTGATTTGGACGGTGACCGATATACATGGTAACTCGGCTAATTGCTCTATGACTGTGACTGTAAGTGATGATGAAGACCCAACTATCACTACTTGCCCAGCTAACCAAAATGTACCAGCAAATGCTGCGTGTCAATTTGTAGTGGCTGACTACACTGGTCTTGCTGCAGCTGCTGATAACTGCGATGCTTCTGTTGCTATCACTCAGTCGCCTCTTGCGGGAACTACCGTGAGCGGTACTACTACCGTTACTATCACTGCTACTGATGATGCTGGTAATGATATCACTTGCTCGTTCCAATTGATTGTTGTTGACAACGCTGCTCCTGTGTTAAGCGGTTGTCCTGCTAATCAAACTGTGAACGTTAATGCTTCTTGTCAATACACCCTGCCTAACTATACTACTTCTGTAACAGCTACTGATAACTGTAGTGCGGTTACTCTAACTCAATCGCCTTTAGCTGGCTCTGTACATTCTGGACACGGCACTGTAGTAACTGTGACTATTACTGCTACCGATGCTAATGGCAACGCTGCTACTTGTTCTTTCAATGTTACTTTGAATGATAATATTAATCCTACTATAACTTGTCCTGCCAACCTAACTGCAAATACAAATGCAGGACTTTGCTCCGCGAGCGTAACTATCGCTGCACCCGTCACTACTGACAACTGCCAGGTAGTAAGTGTGGTGAACAACTTCAATGGCACTGCAAACGCAAGTGGTGTGTACCCACAAGGTACTACCCTTGTCGTTTGGACAGTGACTGACACTGCTGGCAACACTGCTACTTGTACACAAACAATAACGGTAAATGATAATGAAAATCCGGTAGTGACTTGTCCGGCCAACATTACTGCAAATGCAGATTTTGGTGTGTGCCAAGCAATCATAAATATCGGTATTGCTACTGCCACTGATAACTGTGGTGTTGCATCTGTGGTTAGTTCACATCCTTCTAATGTATATCCTGTAGGCACCACACTTGTGACATGGACTGCTACTGACATACACGGTAATGTGTCTACATGCACACAAACAATTGTTGTAACTGACAATCAAGTTCCTTCAATTACTTGCCCTGCTAATATTACAATAAGTAATAATGCTAACTCGTGTAATGCGGCTGTAACCGTGCCTTCGCCTGCAACTAGTGATAACTGTGCAGTAGCTTCGGTGGTTAACACATTCAATGGCGGTGGTGCAAACGCTTCTGGCAATTATCCGGTAGGCGTCACTAACGTTATGTTTACTGTAACTGATGTAAATGGCAATACAAACTCTTGCACTATGACAGTTACCGTTGTGGACGATGAGGCGCCAGAAATTACTTGTCCTGCTAACATTAGTGTGGGCACTGATGCTGGCGTATGCTCTGCTAACGTAACCGTACCTGCAATTGCTACAAGCGATGAGTGCGGCATTGCAACCGTTGTAAATAATTTCAACAATACTAATAATGCCAGTGGCATGTATCCTATTGGTACAACCACCGTGCTTTGGACTATAACTGATGTGCATGGTAATGTATCTACATGCTCTATGGCCGTGAGTGTAAGCGATGACGAAAACCCTGTGGTAACTTGTCCCGCTGACCAAAATGTAACAACAACAAGCACGTGCAGTTATATGCTGCTTGACTATGCGGCCATGTCTAGCGCTACTGATAATTGTGATAGCAATGTATTATTAACCCAGTCGCCTGCTGGAGGCACAGAAGTATTTGCCAATACTACAATAATGATTACTGCTACCGATGATGCTGGTAATTTTTCTACTTGCACATTTAATGTAATACTTTCTGATAACAGTAATCCTGTATTAGCCAACTGCCCGGGCAACCAGGCAGTAATCTATTCTGATGATTGTGATTTCACATTGCCAAACTACATTACCGATTTTGGAATAACTGCAAGTGATAACTGTGACAACAATGTTACCATAACACAATCTCCAGTTCCTGGTTTTATAATATATGGTAGCACTGTAATTACCATTACTGCCACTGACAATAATGGTAACAGCACCAGCTGCACATTTGATGTAACTCCAAGCGATGTTACTGCGCCTTGGATTATTAATTGTCCAAGCAACTTTGATGTGAATGTAACGGGCTCTTGTTCTTATGTAATACCAGATTATATAAGCACACTTAATATAAGTGCTATTGATAACTGCGATGCTGTTCCATTCTTGTTGCAAACCCCTGCTCCAGGCACGGTGGTAACAACGGACCAACTAATTACTATAGATGCATATGACAATCAAGGAAATATTTCTACCTGTGCATGGACTATAAACTTAACAGATATTATTCCTCCAACTATAATTAGTTGTGCGCCTGACCAAGTTGTTGCGGCTGATGCAAACTGCACTTTCATTATGCAAGATTATACAAGTCTTGTCGTATTGAATGACAACTGCGATAGCTCGCCAGACCTTGTGCAATATCCTGAAGCTGGAATGACAGTTACTGGCTCTACAGTGGTTGAAATATCTGTTACCGATGATGCAGGCAACACCTCTACTTGCACATTTAACTTAATAGTTAACGACAACACCAGCCCTGTTATTACAACATGTGCTCCTGATGTAACCGAGCAACTAAATGGTAACTGTGAGATCTCGTTGCCCGACTACACCTCATTGGTGGTGGCTAATGACAACTGTGATTTAAATCTTACATATACACAATCACCAGCTGCGGGTACCGTGGTTAATACTAACGGCAATATAATAGCTGTTACAATTACTGTTACTGATGATAATGGCAACTCAACTGATTGCTCGTTTAATGTAACTCTAGTTGATTCTATTAACCCAACAATAATATGCCCGGCCAACATTTCTACGAATACTGATTCAGGAATATGTGAGGCTAACGTAACAGTTCCTGTGCCTGCGGTAAATGATAATTGCCAGGTAGCATCAATTGTGAATGATTATAACAATACAGGTAATGCTTCGGATATATATCCTGTTGGAACCACTACTATAATGTGGACAGTAACTGACTCAAATGGCAATACAGCATCGTGCTCAATGACCGTAACAGTTACTGATAACGAACTTCCTGTTGTGACTTGTCCTGCAAACATTACGGTGAACAACAGCGCTAACTCTTGCGATGCAATAGTTACTGTGCCTGCAATAACCGCTGCTGACAACTGCGCTATAGCAACTATTGTAAATGACTTTAACAACACTTCTGATGCAAGTGGTACATACCCTGTAGGCACAACCAATGTGTGCTGGACTGTAACAGATGTAAACGGTAACGTTTCTAACTGTTGCATGATGGTAACAGTTGTAGACACAGAATTGCCGGTAATAACATGTGCTGCTGATATTACACAAACTGCTGATGCAGGTGTGTGCGAAGCAATGGTAACTGTGCCTGCTCCTGTGGCTACAGACAACTGCGCTATAGCATCCATAGTAAATGATTATACAAGTGGTGGTAGCGATGCAAGTGGTGCATACCCTGTAGGTATCACAGTAGTAAATTATACTGTAACCGATTTGTATGGCAACACTGCTTCTTGCTCAACTACTATAACTGTAACTGATAACGAAGCTCCTGTAGTAACATGCGCTGCTGACATTGCAGCAACTAACACTACCGGTGCGTGCAACGCAATGGTAACTGTGCCTAACCCTGTGGCTACTGACAACTGCGGTGTAGCGTCTATTACAAATGACTTTAACAACTCTGCTAATGCAAGTGATGTATACCCTGTAGGAACTACTACTGTATGCTTCACCATTACAGATGTAAACGGAAACGTTTCTAACTGCTGCATGAATGTGGTAGTAACAGATAACGAACTTCCTGTAGTGACTTGTCCTGCAAACATTACGGTGAACAACAGCGCTAGCTCTTGCGATGCAATAGTGACAGTGCCTGCAATAACTGCTGCTGACAACTGTGGTGTTGCAACTATAGTAAACGACTTTAACAACACTGCTGATGCAAGTGGTACTTACCCAATTGGCACTACAAATGTGTGCTGGACAGTAACAGATGTAAATGGTAACGTTTCTACTTGTTGCATGACAGTGACTGTAGTAGACAATGAATTACCTGTAGTGGTTTGTCCTGCTGACGTTTCGGTAACCAACAACGCAAGCTCTTGCGATGCTGTTGTATCTGTGCCAGCTCCATCAGTCACCGATAACTGTGGTGTTGCTACAATAGTAAATGACTATAACAATACTTCAGATGCAAGTGATGTATATCCTGTAGGCACCACCAATGTGTGCTGGACTGTAACTGATATACACGGAAATGTTTCTACATGCTGCATGGCTATAACCGTTGTAGACCCTGAGCTACCCACTATTACTTGCCCAGCCGATGTGGTGTCGTTTGTAACCAACGGATGGTGCGAGGCTATAGTAACTGTAGACGCTCCGGTTGTGGCTGATAACTGTCAAATTGCATCAGTTATAAATGACTTTAATGGTACTGCTGATGCTACTGATATTTATCCATCAGATACCACATTGGTTACATGGACTGTAACGGATATTTTTGGTAACACTGCGTCTTGCACTATGCAAGTAGTGGTTATAGACAATATGGCACCAACCATTACCTGTCCTGCTGATGTTGTTGCCGCTAACAACACTGGAATATGCGGTGCAATGATTACCATACCTGCCCCTGTAGCAAACGATAACTGCTCTGTAGCAACTGTAATTAACGACTTTAATAACACCTCTGATGCAAGTGAAATATATCCTGTAGGCACAACAACGGTATGCTGGACCGCAACAGATGTGTATGGTAATGTGGCAACATGCTGTATGAACATTACAGTAACAGATAACGAACAACCTGTGATAACATGTCCTGCTAATATTACTGTTGCTTCCGGCAATGCTTCGTGCGATACTTATGTTACTGTGCCACCAATTAGTGCTACTGACAACTGCGCTATTGCAAGCATAACAAATGACCGCACAAGCTCTAACAATGCAAGCGATGTATATCCTGTAGGAACTACCAACGTGATGTGGATAGTAACTGATATTTATGGCAATGTAAGCACTTGTATAATGCAAGTAACTGTTCAAGACCAAGTGGCTCCATTAGTTGTGTGTCCGGCTGATGTGGTTGTAAATAACGCTGCGGGTGTTTGTGAGGCAAGTGTAATTGTACCATTGCCTACCATTTCAGACAATTGTGATGTAGCAAGCATTACCAACAACTACAACAACAGTGGCAATGCCACTGACACATACCCTGTTGGTACTACCGAGGTAGTGTGGACCGTAACAGACGAGTCAGGTAATTCTTCTACTTGCACAATGAATGTAACGGTAGAAGATACAGAGGTTCCACAAATCAATTGCCCTGCTAATATTACCGTGGACAATACTCCTGGTGGATGTGACATATATGTAAATGTGGCTCCTCCAACATTTAGCGACAACTGCTCGGTAGCCTCTGTTATAAACTCATACAACTTCACTGCTAATGCATCTGGCACCTACACACTAGGAACAACTACTATAGTATGGACTGTGACGGATGTAAATGGTAACTCATCTACATGTGAAATGACTGTGACGGTAGTAGATACCGAGGACCCTATAACTCCAAATTGCGGATATACTATTACAGGAGTAAACGACCCTGGTCAATGCGGTGCTATTATAAACTATGATATACCAGAGGTAACTGATAACTGTCTGATTGCAGATACTACACTAATAGCTGGTTTGCCTAGTGGTGAATTATTCCCTGTGGGTACTACAGAAGTTATTTACTTATTCAGCGACATGTTTGGCAACACTACATCTTGTAACTTCTATGTAACCATTACAGATAACGAACAGCCTGCTGTGGTTTGTACTGAAGATATTTATATAAACAATGATGCCGCTATATGTGGTGCCATGGTAAACTATACAGTACCAAGCTATATAGACAATTGTGGTCAAACTTCTGGTGAGGCCGTTCTTATAAGTGGACCTGAGCCTGGTGCTATATTCCCTGTAGGCAGCACTGTAGTTACCTATCAGATTACGGACAGCTTTGGCAACATTAGCATGTGCTCGTTTACAGTAAATGTTACCGACAACGAAGCCCCTGAAATAATCTGTGTGAACGATATAATTCAGCCTGACCCAACTCCTGCCGACCATATGGAAGTAGTGGACTACGAATTGCCTGAGGTAATAGACAACTGTGGTGCAGAGCTATCACTATTAGATGGTTTCAACACTGGCGAAATGTTCCCGCATGGCTACACGAACGTAACCTGGATGGCTACAGACCTAAACGGACTGGCTGATACCTGCAGCTTTAGTGTGCTGGTAAACAACCCACCAACGGCAGTGGATGATGTAGTATTCTTTGGTGAAGATGATGACAACCTGAACATAAATGTAATTGGAAATGACTTTGATGTAGATGGTGATACTATAACTATTACAAGCATTTCAGGTGGTCATGGCCAGGTAACATTGCTTGCCGATGGCACTATTACTTATGACATTAATACAGAAGAGTGGTGCGGAAGAGACACAATAACATACATACTGTGCGACCAATACAACGCTTGCGACACAGGCTATTTGCTTGTAGATGTAGAGTGCTTCTTGTTCGTAATAGTACCGGAAGGTATATCGCCTAACGGTGATGGTGTGAATGATGTGTTTGACATTATTGGTCTGGAAGACTACCCAAATAATCACCTTGCTATATTTAATAGATGGGGACACAAAGTGTTTGAAGCAGCCAACTATGATAACACTTGGGATGGCAGGTCAGACTCTCCTGTTACTATAGGTAACGGTGTGTTGCCAAAAGGCACTTACTACTACATACTTGACTTAAGAGACGGCACCAAGCCAATAAAAGGATACTTCTTCATCAACAGATAATAAAAACATTGGTAACAAGAAAAACAACATTGTTCACTATGAAAAAAATTAGAATCATATGCGCAACCTTGCTGCTCCTTGCAGCAGATAAAATGGTGGCTCAGCAAGAGGCGGTAAACAGCCAGTTTATGATGAACAAACTCATGATAAACCCTGGTTATGCGGGCTATAAAGAAGCGCCCAACCTCACCTTTGTGCATCGCAGCCAATGGATAGGTTTTAAAGGCGCTCCTATGAGCACCGTGATTGGCTTCGACATGCCACTTAAGAAAAATGAATTGGCCGTGGGTGGTAATTTGTTTTTTGACAAGTTGGGTCCAACCTCGCGCATTGGGCTTTATGGCGATTTTGCCTACAGAACACGCTTAAGTAACAGGGCTACGCTTTCTTGGGGAGCCACAGTTTCGTTGGATGTATATCAGGCCAACCTTACCGACCTTACTCTTAGCAGCGATTATTACAACCAACAGGATGATGCCTTTGCTAATAACGTAAAAGGATTGTTGCTGCCAAATGCAGGTTTTGGCGCTTACTATTTTAAGAAAGACCACTACATTGGTTTGTCTTGTCCTAAAATGATAAGACCTAAACTTGAGAAAAGAAATAGCCCTTTGTATGATGTAATGGTGGGCAGACAAGAGCCTACAATTTTCCTTATGGGAGGCAAACAGTTTAAGGTAAATAAAGACCTTCAGTTGCAGCCAAGCGTGTTGGTTCGCGCAGTGTGGAATTCTCCACTATCTGTTGGGTTGTATGGCAATGCCATTCTATTCAAAGATTTTAATGTGGGCATTTTCTATCACTTCCGCGAAAACCTAGGGTTGATGGGGCAATGGCAAATAAACAAGCAAACCAAAGTAGGCTACTCGTTTGACTTTGCTACCAATCAGCTTATAAAAACTAATTGGGGCAGCCATGAGCTTACTCTTAACTATGTGTTATCCACCAAGAAAAAGCGTATCGTATACCCCAGATATTTCTAATAACGGTTGATTTTTTAATTTTCATGATTAGATAACCCGTGTTCTATACCATTAGAATGCGGGTTATTTGCATTATAAACCCCTCAGTTCATTGAAATTCAGTGAATAAATAAGGGCATTTTCTTTTCGCTACTGGTTTGTGGCATACGGCTGCTGCGCTATTATCTTTGTGCCATGCGTTTGCAAGTTTTCATTACCGATTTACTTTTTGAACACGACTGTGTTGTGGTACCTGGTTTTGGCGGACTAGTGGCTAATTATAGATCTGCCCGTCTTAACAGAAGCACCCATATAGTGCAGCCGCCTTCCAAGCACATTGGCTATAATCGCAATTTGATTAACAACGATGGCCTGTTGGTGCATCATGTAGCGGGCATAATGGGCATTACGTACACGCAGGCACTTGCCAAAGTAGAAGAGGAAGTGGCCAACTGCCAGCACCTTCTTAACACGGAGGGCCGCATAGTGTGGGAAAAAATTGGTGTGTTTTTTAAAGACAAGTCCGGTCAGATTCAATTTGTGCCTGAAGAACAGGAAAACTTTTTGCTAAGTAGCTACGGCCTGGGGCCTGTGCAATTAAAATATGTAGCGCAACAGCTTCCAATAAAAGACACTCCGGTAATTTCATTAGATGCCGGTAAGCGAGCAGCGGCTGGCGTTTGGAAAATTGCTGCAGCGGCTGCCATTCCTTTATTAATTGGTGGTGCATTGCTTTTGCGCAATCAACTTAATTCAAATAGCGACTTTCATTTGGCCTCATTCAACCCGTTTGAGTCTGCCAAAGTTGTTTCTAATTACACCCCACGACCTGCAGATAGTACATGGCAAGTAACAGAGTTTGTACCCGCCACAGCACCTGTGCCAACTGAACCTGAGGCCGCGCCTGCAGAGCAGCCTAAAACTGCAGCAGTTCCAAAAACCAATACTGCAAACCACAACAAAAAAGACACTGTACCGAACAAAACAGCAAGCACTGTTTTAAAAGGAAAATATGCGGTTATTGGTGGTGCCTTTAAGGTGAAATCTAATGCCACTAATTTTGTAAAAAAACTACAGGCGCAAGGTTTTGACGCACAAATTGCAGGCACAAAAGATGGCCTTACGCTAGTGGCTTATGGTATTTACAACTCATCTGCTGAGGCCGAAAATGCCATTGAAAACATACTTACAGATAAATCTGCCCGTGCCTGGGTGAAACATTTCTAACCCTCTTTTATTCCACATTATGATTGATCCTAATGGAATCAAAAACATCATTTTTGATTTTGGCGGTGTGCTGTTTGAAATAGATTACAACCTTCCTATCAATGCATTTGCAGAGCTGGGTTATCCTGCCTTTCATGAGGTGTACACACAGGCTAATCAAAATGAAATATTCGACCAGCTTGAAACGGGTAAAATTTCGAACGAACAGTTTTTAAGATACTTGCACACCTTAGCACCAGATGCCACTATGCTGGATATTAGTCGTGCCTGGAATTGCATATTGCTGCGCCTATGGCCGGAACGTGTGGAGTTTGTAAAAAAATTGCGCAACAAAGGATACCGCACTTTTTTGTTGAGCAACACCAACGCAATACATGTGGCTGAATTTGAAGAAATGATAGACGATACTATGGGTATCGAAAATTTTCAAAGCGCATTTGAACACATTTATTATTCTAACAAAATTGGTATTAAGAAACCATATCCAGAAACCTATTTGGAAATATGCAAGTGGAATAATATGGAGCCGGGCGAAACACTGTTTATTGACGATAGCAAACAACATGTAGATGGCGCTTTGCGCGCGGGCCTTCACGCCTATCATATACAACCCACAGAAAGCATAGTAGATGTTATGAGTGGTTTCTAAACTTTTTTCTTGCTGGTGTGTTGACTATGGTAGATGAGTAAATCTACATTTTCTGAAATAGATACTGACCGCATTATTCAAATGGCATGGGAAGACCGTACGCCATTTGAAGCTATTCAAATACAATTTGGATTAGACGAAAAAAGTGTAATACAATTCATGCGGTCGCATTCACAAAAAAGTAGTTTTATAATGTGGCGCAAAAGAATGGAGGGTCGCACTACCAAGCATGCTTCAAAGCGCAGCATAAGCACCTCTCGTTTCAAATGCTCCCGACAACGGTCTATCTCTAACAACAAAATATCTAAAAGATAATGGCTAAAACATACCTGATGGCCGGTGCATCTAGCGCCATGGCCCAATCGCTTGCCGGCATAATAAATGACAATGGAGAAAGCACCATTGGTATTACAACCAAAGATTTTGAAAACGCCAGTTTCAATGCGCTTTACCGCACACCCAATTACAGCAAAGAAAACCTGCCCGACATAGATGGAAAAATAGACGGTCTTGTTTTTTTCTGCGGCAGCATTAACCTAAAACCCTTTGCACGCATTAGCCCTGAGGAATTTTTAAGCGACTATCAACTTATGGCTTTGAATGCCGTGAATGTGATTCAAAAATATTTGGGCAATTTGAAGCAAGCCGACAATGCATCTATAGTGCTTATTAGCACTGTGGCTTCCGCACAGGGCATGCCATTTCACAGTTCTGTGGCCATGGCCAAATCTGCTGTAGAGGGGCTAGCCATATCATTGGCCGCAGAGTTTGCACCAAGCATTAGGGTAAACGTGGTAGCGCCATCGCTTACACAAACTCCGCTTGCCGACAGATTAATTAATTCTCCAGAAAAACTAGACGCATCTGCTAAACGCCACCCACTAAAACGCATTGGCCAACCGGTTGATATTGCAGAAACAATTTACTTTTTGCTGGGCGACAAAGCATCTTTTATAACCGGCCAAATAATGCATGTTGATGGCGGTATGGCTGCTTTGAAAATTATGTAAAAATTATTTCTTCTTTTTGGGCGGCACAGACCATGGCTGCCACTTAGTAGTCCCAGCGGGAATCGAACCCACATCAAAAGTTTAGGAAACTTCTATTCTATCCATTGAACTATGGGACCATTGCCTCTCTAAAGCGAGCGCGAATGTAAATCTTGTTGTCCAAAAAATGAACCTTATTACCATACGCATGGTATTTATATCGGAGCTGGTATGCACAAAACAGTCTGAATTGATGGATTGTTTGGGCTATTCTTTGTCCCCAAAATCAATAAGAAATAAATTATTTTAAATAAACATTCCAATTTTCAAAACTTATTGGCCCAGCCTCCCGTAAGAAGTGGCTGTTTGAGAATATTACACTAAGAAAATTTCAAATTTTTCTTACCACCCCAAACCCAATTAGAATTATGATTAAAAACTCAATTAGATTACTCATGGCAGCCGTTACATGCTCGGTGCTCATGGTGTCTTGTGGCGATGAGCCAGGCAAAGGCAACACCTTGCCTCCGGTAAATAATAAACCAGACTCTGCAGAAGAAGCAAGAGTAAAAGAACTTCAAAAAATATTCTTTTCCATACCATCGCCTATGGAAATGGCAAGTTTAATTAAAGAAAAAGGTTACGGATTTGATATCTCAAAACTGAATGCGGTAGAAAATGTAGAAAAATATACCGGTGAGACCAAACAGGCTATAAACCTTGGTATATATGGTGCTGACCTTAGTTATGCTGCCATTTTTGACGAGAAGCAGGTGACCATGAACTACTTTGCTGCCGCTAAAAATTTAGCTGGTAAAATGGGCGTAGATGGCGCTATAACTGGCGAAATAATAGAGCGTCTGGACAAAAATCAGGAAAACAGAGACTCGCTACTTAAAATAGTTTCTGAAGCGTATGCTGACTTGAACAGCTATTTGAAAGAAAGTCAAAGAATAGAAATATCTGCCTTGCTCGTAGCGGGCGGCTGGCTGGAGGCATTGCACCTTTCTACCATATATAGCCAAGATGGCAACCCTGCCATTCGCCAGCGCATAGCTGAGCAGAAATATGCCCTCAACAATCTGGTAGATTACTTCTCCAAATTCGGTGATAAACCCAACTTGAAAGAAATGGGTGAAGACTTAAAATCGCTTCAGGCCATTTTTAACCAAAGCAACAGCAATACGGGCAAAACCACCACCAGCAAAGACGCAAGTGGAATGGTCGTTATAGGCAGCAGCAGTAGCATAAGCCTTTCTGACGAAACTCTTAAGGCAATTGCAACTAAAACAGAGGAGTTGCGTACCAAATACACCTCATTTTAATTTTTATAAGCACCACCCATTAATAGAACGAATATGAAAAAAATAGCTCTTATACTTTCGCTTGCCGCATTGCTACCATTTGTATCCAATGCCCAATGCAGAGCTTTTACCAAAAACCAATGCCTTCCAGAGTTGCAGGGATACGTGCAAAATGAGAATTACAACTCTGCCCTATTGGTGCCTGGTGATGAGGCTGAACTGTTGCTTACCTTTTATGGTGGCAAGGAATACCGCATGGTACTATGTGCCCACCCTATACTAGGCCTGGTGGAGTATGAGGTGAAAGACACTAATGGAGAATTAATTTTCTCTGGGAACTCTGACGACAAGCAGATATTTGACTTTAAAATGGCAAATACTCAGCAGCTAATAGTGAAAATAAAAGTGCCCGAGCAATCATCGAGCGTTAGTACCCACGAGGGCTGCGTATCGGTAATGGTAGGTGCTAAGGAGCTTAAGTAATAGCGCACACTCTTAATAAAAAGATAATATATTAAAATCGCCTTGGAAATTCCAAGGCGATTTTTTTTTGCCCTAACAAATCAAACAGACTAACTCAAAAAGAACTGTGTACCGTCAAACAATACAACTTTAGGTCTGTTAGATTAGTCTTAAGCAGGTAAACTATTGCTAAAATTTTATCGTTGATTTGTTTTAATTCTCTGCAAAATTTGCATTACTTTCGTTACCTCTCATGAAAAAAATCGCACTTCGTGCCATAGTGTTATTAATAATTGTGGTTAGTTCTACTAACCTATTTGCTACGCACAACCGTGCGGGCGAAATAACTTATGAGCACGTGGAGGGTCTGAAGTACCGAGTTACTATAACTACATATACTAAAAACTCCGCTATAGCCGACAGGCCCTGGCTTAAAATAAAATGGGGCGATGAACCCTCTAACGTTACCGAAGCACAGCTGGATAGTTTACCCAGAGTAAATGGCAATGGCGAAGTGTTGCCGGACGATGTTCAAAAAAACATATATGTAGGCGAGCACAATTACTCAGGACCGGGCTCCTTCCAAATATCGGTAGAAGACCCTAACCGCAATGCTGGTGTGCTTAATATAAATAATGGCAACGCTATAACTCCACAAGACCAAAAAACTTCAACCTCTGTTATGGCCATTTTCAGCATTAGCTCATTGCTGGTTATAAGCCCCGGAATTAATGGACACAACAACTCTGTAATACTCACCAATCCACCTACACAGCAAGCCTGCATATTTCAGCCATGGGAGCATAATCCTGCTGCTTATGATGTAGATGGTGACGAGCTTGTATATAGCCTTGTATCGTGTCTTGGCGCTGGCGCATTGCCCCTTGCTGGCTGGGAAACACCAGATGATTATACTGATAGCAATAGCGACACTTTTACCATTAATGAACAAACTGGAGATATCCAATGGCTAGAGCCTCTAGTAGCCGGTGAATACAATATTGCCATACTCATCCAAGAGTTTAGAAACGGCACACTTGTAGGTTCTGTATTGCGCGACATGCAAATAACTGTAGTGAATTGCAACAACCAACCTCCTGTAATAGAGCCCTTGCCAGACTTTTGTATAGACGCTAACGGCACCCCGCTTGAATTTACAGTAACTGCCACTGACCCGGACGGTGACCCAATAGTATACAGCGCATACAGCGGCATATTTACCGATGTAGAAAATGATGCTAACTGGAACCCAAATTTGCACCACTTCTCATGGGCACCCCAGTGCGAGGAAGTAAGAGCTCAGCCCTATTATGTATCGTTTGCAGCAACAGATAATGGCAACCCCAACCTGACAGATATAGAGACTGTAAGTATACTTGTAGTAGCACCACGAGTGGAGAATCCGCTTGCCAGCGCGCAAGGCAACCAGGTAACGGTGGAGTGGGATGTAACGCCTTGTTTAAATGCATTTGAAGTATATGAGCAGCCCTATGTAAAATACAAAATATACAGGCATGTTGGCGCCACCGGATTTATTCCCAACCAGTGCCAGTTAGGCGTTCCTGCATCTACGGGATATGTTTTGGTAGGCACTGTAAATGGCGCTAACAACAATAGCTTTGTAGATACCGATGTAATTTTTGGAGGAGAGTTTTGCTACCTTATTGTAACTGTTTGGCCCGATGGCGCACAAAGCTATGCCAGTGCCGAAACGTGTGTAACAATTCAAAAAGAGGCACCTGTATTAATCAAGGCAAGTATTGGTGCTACCGATATGGCATTGGGCAACGATACCATACGATGGTCAGAACCAAGTGACTTGGACACTACTGTTATTCTTCCTCCTTACCAATACAAACTATACCATACAGATGGTTTTAATAATCCAGCACAATTAATTTTTAGCTCTGCAGAGTTTACATTTTTAGCTCAAGGGACAACACAGTATGTACATGAAAACATAAACACTGTAGAAAATGCTCATAGCTATCGCGTTGAGTTTTATGCAGCGGGTACTATGGTCAACTCCTCTGCAGTTGCATCCACTGTATTCTTAGAGCCTGTAATTGGCGATAATCAGATTACACTCAACATTACTCACGACACACCATGGACCAATTACGAGTTTTATATATACCGCAAAGCTCCTGGCGAAAGTGATTTTACTTTTTATGATATCACCAGCGAAGCAGTGTATATAGACGATTCATTGCAAAACAATAAATCATACTGCTATCGTGTACTCACTTTAGGTACTTACAACTCGCCTGGTGTGCCTGATAGCTTATACAACTGGAGTCAACAAATTTGTGTAACACCTTACGACCAAACACCACCATGCCCGCCTGAATTAGAGTTGGTGCACAACTGTGCAGACCATACTGTGCAGCTGGTTTGGAACAATCCGAACTTAACATGTACCAATGATGTAACAGCATACAACATTTATTATACACCAGTGCAAGGCACTCCGTTGCAACTTATAGCTACTATAAACGACCCCAACATTACTACTTACGATATGGTAATTGAGCAAGAGCCATTCAGCATTGCGGGTTGCTATTATGTTACAGCATTAGACTCGCTCAACATTTGGCCTGACGGACAGCTGCATCAAAACGAAAGCTCAAACGGTAATGTTATTTGCATAGACAATTGCCCTATTTATTTCTTGCCTAATATTTTCTCGCCTAATGGTGATGGTATAAACGATTTGTTTGTGCCTTTTGAATATCGCTACATAGAAAGTATTGATATCAAAATATATAATCGCTGGGGCAATGTTGTATTTGAAACTACTGACCCCGCTATAAATTGGGACGGCAGAAATAAAGACAGCAACAATATAAGCAATGATGGCGCTTACTACTACACCATACGTGTAAATACCATACGACTAAGCGGTATTGTTACAGAAGAATTTGCGGGTAGCATTCAGCTAATGGATGGCAAAGTGCTGGGCTCAGGTGGCCAATAATTATTCTTATTTATTACTACATTTTTATCATTTATGTTTTCTGGTATTGTTGAGTCCACTGGAGTTGTAAAAAAAATACAACAACTAAATTCTAATATTCAATTCACCATTGAATGCCCTTTTACACATGAACTAAAAATAGACCAAAGCATAGCGCACAATGGTGTGTGCTTAACTGTGGTGGCTATAGACAACAACGAATATGCAGTTACAGCAATAGATGAAACACTGCAGCGCACAAACCTTGGCGGTTGGCAAATAGGCACCAGAGTAAACCTGGAGCGATGCCTAAAAGTGGGCGACAGATTGGACGGGCACATAGTGCAGGGCCATGTGGATACTACTGCTACTTGTGAGAGAGTGCAAGATTTAAATGGAAGTTGGAAATACTCTTTTAATTATTCTCCAACCCATGTGTTAGTAACCGTAGCTAAAGGCAGTATTTGTATTAACGGTGTGAGCTTAACGGTGGTAGACTCTAGTGCTAATAGTTTTAGCGTTTGCATTATTCCATACACCTACGAGCACACTAATTTTAAAGACTTAAAAGCAGGCGACTTAGTAAATTTAGAGTTTGACATAGTGGGCAAATACATTGCGCGCTTGATGCATGAGCGCTCTTAGTTTTTCTTTTCCTCCTTGTCTTTCTTCTTTTTACTATTCAATTTTTGCTGAAAGGACAGCAGAAAAACATAATCAACTTCTTGTGGAGATGAAAGTATATTCCTTTGAATAAGGTAACCTAACGATACGGAACTGTTTTTAGTAATGTCGCGCTCTATTTCGGAAACCCAGCGCCAACTCTGCCATAGCAAAGGCCTATACTGTGATGTCAAATTAAAGAACTCACAAGAGGTGCTCACGTTTGTTTTATTCAATCCACCATATTGAATTTTAAACCGGTTGCGCATAATGGTTACAAAATCTGCATCGTTCTCGACTTGATTATTGCTAACAGATGCCTGCCAACGCGGCTGATAGGCAAACGTGAAATCATTCCACTTTTTCTTGAATAATACTCCAAGTTGAAAACGTTGGCGCAGATCGTAAAAATCTCCACTGCTCTTAGAGCCACATCTGTATGTGGCAGTAACAAAAAATTGCTTGTTTATTTTATACTGAGCACCCAAGTCAGCAAACGCACTGGACAGGTGGGTTATATTTTCGTCCAACCTTGCTTCCGTAGCTAATGACAGTTCAAGATTTTTTTTTACCTCTGAAGACACGCTAAAGTTAAGCCACATACCAGCATCTTTGTACTGAGCAGCCAAAGTGTATGTTAGGCAAACAATAAATATGAGCAGGCTAAATTTCTTCATAAACCGTTAAAGTCGGTATCTCTATTTCCTGCTTTTTATCTGTTATGTTAATCTCCGTTTTAATAACCAGTAAATGAAATTCATCTGTAAAAGGAGAAACGGTACCAGTTGTATCATCACTATAGACATATATGGTATAATCACCTGGTCGTAGATACTTAAATTCAAATTCGCCATCAAAGTTGGTGCGCACTCTATCGTCTGGCGAAACGTTGTCGCCATAAATAATATATACATCTCTATCAGCTGCATTAAGAGTATCTGTATTGCTAAGTGGGTTGTCAATAACTGTTCTGGTAATCACCCGAACCTTCCCTTTTATAGAGGAGTTACCACCATCACCTGCCTGCTTTTTGCACGCTACAAGTGCTATGCAAACTAAAAATATTGAAATAAAAAATTTCATAGTTCAATGAATAATGAATAAGGGTATGCTGAATTATGAGTTGAAACCGGAGCTAAAACTTTCATCTATTTGTGCATCCTGCTGGTCTTCATAAAAATAAATTTTTACCACCACAGTATCGCGAAGGAAATCAATTTTACCCAACTCTACACGGTTAATTTTAATACCAGTTCGCTCGGTCAAATCTGCTATTAGCTCTTGTCGTTTGCCTTGTTGTATTAGATTTATTTTTTCGTAAATAATTAGTTTTTGCGACTCATGGCGAAGCAGCCACACTTTCTCCAAACCATAGGTAAGTCCTATGATAGCAAAGTTGGCAAACGAAAGCTCCGCTAGCGATATTTTTTTGTTTATAAGCGCATTCATTACCGACATGCCTATTACTATAAACAAGTAGGTCATCTCCTTAATAGGTATAGCATCTGTGCGATACCTAATAATGCCAAACACAGCAAACAGGCCAAGGGCAAAGCCCATTTCCAACTTTACGCTTTCTAACAAAAAGCACATAGTAAATATGGAAATGCTGAAAAGGAAATAGGTAAACAAAAAATCTTTTCTGCGTGCAATGGGGTAATAAATAACTCTTACCAGCAAAAAGATAAACCCCATGTGCAGCGACAAGCGAATGATTAAACCGAGCAAGTCTTCGCCATTAAAAAGCTTTACACCACCTAGCGGCTTCAGTTTGTCATCCTTAGCCACTTCGTCCGCTATGCCGGGCAAGGCATCTTGCACCTGGATTAAAAGTGTAGTCAGATAATTAGTTATTTCCAATCCCATTTGAATTTATTATTTTATTTATTCGTAATATTTTTTCTTTGAACATGTTGCTCTTTA
>JANOXJ010000140.1:0-4260 GCA_031418455.1 Flavobacteriales bacterium
TTTTGAAAAAAATGCTACCATAAACTCTGCTATATTTAATGGCGTGGACCCTAACAACCAATGCTTTCTTACCTTTCTGTGGACAGGCGATGAACAACGTATAGCCTTTCAGTTTGGGTGGTGCAACCAAGTGTATGACTATACCCTTACGCTAGATGGATACAAAAACAAAAAACAAACATGGACATATGTAGCTACCGATGCTGATGGCACCATTACAAGTAAAGAAGTTTTTGAGTTGAAGAAGGAGTGAGTAAATAAAATCGTCTAAAGAATTAAATCACTAGCAATTAATGGTGATTATATGAATGCCCATATAAGGTAAATTGTAGTTTTAAAAAAGGACAGGTTACTTGTTAAGTATTCTCACTATGCAGAATGCGAATTATTTCAAATTGCCTTAAATTATTCTTTCCTTCTCTTGCAGTCAACAAAAAAATTTATTGATAGACCAACAAGATATTTGGATTCTGCTGAGGATATATCGCTAATTACTTCATATTCATCAGCAGTTTGGTTATATTCAAGATTAAGTGAAGTAAGTCGGCTATCGAATAGTTTGGGGCCATTTTTCTGTTTTAGGTTATATGCTCTAAGAAACAAACCAACGCTAAACCATTTTGAAATTTTACGATCCGCAGCCAACAATGCGTAAGAATCATTGAAAGTTTTGCTCGCAGAGTAAACCGATGTCTCTTCGATTAATCTGTAAGTTTTTTCTGAAGTAATTTGTGCACTTTGACAGCTCCATTGTTCGCTCCTATTAGGAGATTGGTTTACTGTTTTCAAAACACCTGCACCTATTCGGAAAATCCATGATTTTGTGTTGTAAGAAATAAATGGACCTATTCCTATTCTGCTTCTGGTAAAAGACAAAGGGTATTTTTGAAAAACCTGCTGAAAGGGTTCATCAAATTGGGTGGTATAATTGAATGATGCATTGGTCTGGTTATAACTTATACCAAAGCCATAGCCAAATTTTTGATTATGAATATAACTTATGTTTAAGCTCGCTTGCCTATAATAAGATTTTAATTGCGTATTAATTTCAGAATGTGCAATGGACTGACCTACATGAACAGGGCTAGTAGTAAGGTAGCCATTTAGAGATAGTTCTACATGCAATTTTGAACCATTGTCTTGACAAAACAATATACTATTGCAACACAACACCAACGATAGTATGATGGTTCCTCTTATTAAGGTCAATCGCATGTATTTAAGTAAATTGGGGTTTCGATTGTAACACTCGCATTCCAGAGCTTGCGCTAAATTTACTATGAAACTACAAATATGGATTTATCAATTCCAATATGTTTGCATTGATGTAACAATTACTAATAGCCGCTGTGTACTTTTTAAAATTGTACAAAATTCACATGCTTCTTTTTGCGCACATGAAGATGACTTTACTTATTCAAAGGGGTGTTTCCAGTAACTTTTCATTTTGCAAAAAGAGCATGGAAGAATGAAAAAAGGCTGCCCTTTTGAGACAGCCTCTTTTCAAAATAATTATCTAGATATTAAATTTATCAATCTTACATCATTCCGCCCATGCCACCGCCACCCATAGGAGGCATCGCTGGACCTTCTTCTTTGATGTCGCTAATAACACACTCGGTAGTAAGTAACATACCTGCTATAGAAGCTGCGTTTTCTAATGCTACGCGCACTACTTTAGTTGGGTCAATTACACCGGCTGCTATTAGGTTCTCAAACACCTCTGTGCGGGCATTGTAACCAAAATCGTCTTTGCCTTCGCGCACTTTGTTCACTATTACAGCGCCTTCGCCACCGGCATTGGCCACTATTTGGCGCAATGGCTCTTCTATAGAGCGCAACACTAAGGTGATACCTGTTTGCTCATCTTCGTTTAGGCCTTTTAGTTTTTCTAACCCTTTAGAAGCGCGTATAAGAGCTACACCGCCACCGGGTACTATACCTTCTTCCACCGCTGCGCGTGTTGCGTGCAATGCATCGTCTACACGGTCTTTCTTCTCTTTCATTTCTACTTCGGTAGCTGCACCTATGTACAATACAGCCACACCACCTGCCAACTTAGCAAGACGTTCTTGCAATTTTTCGCGGTCGTAGTCTGAAGTTGTTTTTTCTACCTGTGCTTTTATTTCAGCTATGCGGGCTGTTATTGCCTCTTTGCTGCCAGAACCATTTACAACAGTTGTGTTGTCTTTGTCAATGGTTATTTTTTCAGCACGGCCTAAGTCTTCTAGTGTAGCGTTCTCTAGTTTCAAACCAGTTTCTTCGCTTATTACCTGACCACCTGTAAGGGTAGCTATGTCTTGCAACATGGCCTTTCTGCGGTCGCCAAAGCCTGGAGCTTTTACAGCAGCCACTTTCAGAGCGCCACGTATTTTATTTACTACCAGTGTAGCCAATGCTTCACCATCCACATCTTCTGCTATTATCAATAACGGACGACCTGTTTGTGCTGTCTTCTCAAGTATTGGAAGCAACTCTTTCATAGTGCTCACTTTCTTATCGTAAATAAGGATGTAAGCATTTTCCAATTCAGCTTCCATGTTCTCTGCATTGGTAACAAAGTATGGCGACAAGTAACCACGGTCGAACTGCATACCTTCCACAGTTTTTACTTCAGTTTCGGTACCTTTTGCCTCTTCCACAGTTATTACACCCTCGTTGCCTACTTTTTGCATAGCCTCAGCTATAAGGGCACCTATGGTTTCGTCATTGTTAGCCGATATAGAACCTACTTGCTTAATTTTTGCAGTGTCGTTACCTACAGTTTTGCTTAATTTTTTTAGTTCTTCTACTATAGAAGCTACTGCTTTGTCTATGCCACGCTTTAGGTCCATAGGGTTAGCACCGCTGGCCACATTCTTTAAGCCACCGGTTACTATCGCCTGTGCAAGCACAGTAGCTGTAGTAGTGCCATCGCCTGCTATGTCAGCAGTTTTGCTAGCTACTTCTTTTAGCATTTGAGCGCCCATGTTTTCAATAGGGTCTTTCAATTCTATTTCTTTGGCCACGGTAACACCATCTTTAGTTATTTGAGGTGCGCCAAATTTTTTGTCTATTACCACATTGCGTCCTTTAGGACCAAGGGTCACTTTTACTGCATTTGCCAAAGCATCTACACCCGCTTTTAATTTCTCGCGAGCACTGGTGTCGAAGGTTATTTCTTTTGCCATTTTTTTTTATTTTTTGACTTGTTGATTTATTGATTTGCTTGCCCTTATGGGGTTGATTTACGTATTAAAAGATTTGTTGACTTGGAGACTTGTTGATTGTAATATTTCAATATCCAAATCGACAAGTCACAAAATCAAAAATATTTAAACGATTGCGTAGATATCCGACTCGCGCATGATGAGGTATTCCTTGCCATCAATAGTGATTTCGGTGCCTGCATATTTGCCATAAAGCACTTTGTCGCCAGACTTTACAGTCATAGGCTCGTCCTTTTTGCCTGCGCCAACGGCTACAATAGTGCCTCTTTGTGGTTTTTCTTTAGCAGTATCAGGAATGATAATGCCGCTTGCAGTGGTGGTTTCAGCAGCAGATGGCTCTATAAGAACGCGGTCTGCTATAGGTGTTACTTTAACTGACATAGAATTTTTAAAATTTTTATTTGGTTAATACTAAGTTTTACTATGGTTGGGAAAAAAGTCTTTTTCCCGGTGCGGCCCTTTGAACAGCTATTGTGCCATAGCGAGCATGGCAGATAATTGGTAAAATTCTGTCAGTTTATGGCAAAAAAAATGTCAGTGATGGTATACCTCACTGACATTTCGTTCAATATTTCTTAAATAAAGAATTTCGGATAATTACTGAGGGGCTTGTTCGCCACCCTGCTCGCCACCACCTGTTTGGTCGCCACCTTGGCCGTCAGTGGTTTGCTCTGTCTGTGCACCTTCGTCTACCACCTCTGTAGTGCCAGTGCTGAAAAAACGTGCTGAGAACAGGCTTAGCAAGAACAACGCGGCACATAGGTACCAGGTAGCCTTCTCAAGAAAATCGGTAGTGCGCTGCACGCCACCTACCTGTGCTACACCCTGAAAACCGGTAGCCAAGCCACCGCCCTTTGGATTTTGAACTAATACTACTAATGCCAACAATAGGGCTGCGATAACTGCGAGAATAACTATGAACATGATTTTATGGTTTTTTAAACTTGTCTAAATTTTTTAATTGGGCGGCAAAATAAACGCTTTTTTCGGGATGTTGCTCCATCAATTTTTTGAATGCCTTTTTTGCCTTGTCTAAACGGCCCTGTTTTGC
>JANOXJ010000141.1:0-4517 GCA_031418455.1 Flavobacteriales bacterium
GATGGTCCTATTTTTATAGACAAGGATGCGGAGGTAATGGAGGGTTCGCACATACGTGGACCATTTTATTTAGGCGAGCATTCGCAACTAAAAATGGCCGCCAAAGTATATGGTGCTACCACCATAGGCCCACACTGCAAGGTAGGAGGAGAGGTTTCTAACTCCGTTTTGCAGGGCTACAGTAATAAGGGGCACGATGGTTTTATAGGCAACACTGTAATGGGCGAGTGGTGCAACTTAGGTGCAGACACCAATACAAGTAATTTGAAGAACAACTACAGCCAAGTGCGCATTTACGATTTTGCCACAGAAACCATGGCCAACACAGGCCTCACCTTTTGTGGATTGATTATGGGCGACCATAGCAAGTGCAGCATTAATACCATGTTCAATACAGGCACAGTGGTAGGTGTAGGAGCCAATGTATTTGGTGGCAGTTTTCCGCCAAAGCACATTCCATCGTATAGCTGGGGTGGTAGCGAGGGTTTTGTGGAGTACAATTTTGATAAAATGATAGCCACCGCTAGACAAGTTTATGCGCGCAGAGGCATCCTTTTGTCAGACACTATAGAGAAAATGCTCTTAAATGTCTTTGAAATGACAGCCAACCACCGCACAGCCCCGACACAAAGTCAGGAATAGGTAGTGGGCACATTTTTTAAGCATAAGCAGACCGTAAGTGCCGATTGTTTTAACAAGGCATGTTTTAATTTACAGCTGTGCAAGGCACATGTGCCTTCAATTTTTTTTTTATACAACGACTATTATGACAGAAGAAATATTTAATTACCTGAGCGAGGAAGAATTGTCTGACCACGAGTTTATTCCACTCATCACACCGGAAGATGAAGAGCGCATGGACAAGGAGCATACACCTGAGGTGCTGCCATTGTTGCCCTTGCGCAACACTGTGTTATTTCCCGGTGTAGTTATTCCTATTACTGTAGGCCGCGACCGCAGCATACGCCTTGTGCAAGAGGCCAACAAAGGCAATAAAACTATTGCAGTTGTAGCACAAAAAAATGCAGACATAGAAATGCCCGCTTTTGAAGACCTGTATACCATAGGAACACAAGCCACCATTATGCGCATGCTTACCATGCCCGATGGCAGCACTACTGTTATTCTGCAAGGTAAAAAGCGTGTTACTATAAAAGGTTTGGTAGAAACCGATCCATATTTTAAAGTGCAAGTGGAGGATTTTCCTGAAACTAACCGCGACACTAAAAGTAAAGAGCAGCAGGCCATGTACGAGAGTATAAAGGATGTGGCTACTAAGATTATTCAAATAAATCCTGAAATACCTAATGAAGCAGGCATGGCTATTAAGAATATTAATGGCTTAAGTTTTTTGACCAATTTTATTTCGTCTAACATGAAGGCCGCCACGGCCGACAAGCAGCTGCTATTGGAAGAGGCTGACCTGGCTGAGCGTTCTAAAAGAGTGTTGGAGCATTTGAACAAAGAAATTCAATTGCTTGAAATGAAAAATGAAATTCAGAAAAAAGTTCATACTGACATTTCCAAACAGCAACGCGAGTATTTCCTTCAGCAGCAAATGAAGCAAATACAAGATGAGCTGGGTGCCAACCCTATGAAAGATGAAATAGAAGAAAAGAAAAAACGCGCGAAGGATAAAAAATGGCCAGAGGTAGTAGCAAAAGCATTTGCAAAAGAAATAGGAAAGTTAGAACGTATGAATCCGCAGGCAGGCGAATTCAGTGTGCAGGCTAACTATGTAGACACGCTGCTAGACCTGCCATGGAACGAGTGGAGCGATGACAATTTTGATTTGAAACATGCTAAGGAAGTGTTGGACCGCGATCACTTTGGATTGGAAAAAGTGAAGGAGCGCATTATTGAACATTTGGCAGTATTAAAAATAAAAGGCGATATGAAAGCGCCTATCATATGCCTGTATGGCCCTCCCGGTGTGGGTAAAACGAGCCTTGGCAAAAGCATAGCGGAGGCACTTGGTCGCAAGTATGTGCGCATGGCCCTTGGTGGCTTGCACGATGAGGCCGAAATACGAGGCCACCGCAAAACATATATAGGTGCTATGCCTGGCCGCATTTTGCAATCATTAAAAAAAGCAGGCACCAGCAATCCGCTTTTTGTGCTGGACGAAATAGATAAAGTAGGACAAGGTGTGCATGGCGACCCAAGCAGTGCATTGCTAGAAGTGTTGGACCCAGAGCAGAATCATGCATTTTATGATAACTATGTGGAGCTGGATTACGACTTGTCTAAGGTAATGTTTATAGCCACCAGCAATTCGTTGCAAACCATACAGCCCGCTCTGCGCGACCGTTTGGAGATAATAGAAGTTACAGGCTACACCGTAGAAGAGAAAACAGAAATTGCAAAGCGTCACCTTGTGCCAAAGCAATTAAAAGAAAATGGATTGGTAGAAAAGCAAATCACTTTTGATGAAAGCATATTGGTAAAACTTATAGAAGAATATACCAACGAGAGTGGTGTGCGTGCGTTAGAAAAACGCATTGGCAAACTAGTGCGCAATCGTGCTAAGCAATTAGCCATGGAAGAAAAATTTAAAGTGGCCATTAACGCAGAAGAAGTGCTAAAAGTACTTGGCCCATCGCACGAGAAGGATAAGTACATAGATAATGATACAGCAGGTGTAGTAACTGGCTTAGCTTGGACACCAAGTGGTGGCGACATTCTTTTTATTGAAACCTCACTTACTAAAGGCACAGGTAAACTTACGCTTACTGGTAACCTGGGCGATGTAATGAAGGAGAGCGCAGTAATTGCTTTGGAATATTTAAAAGCGCATTGCGAAATGTTGGACATGGAGCAAGAGATATTTGAAAAGTGGAATGTGCACATACACGTGCCGCAAGGTGCTGTGCCTAAGGATGGTCCTAGTGCAGGTATCACCCTGCTCACTGCATTAGCCTCAGCCTTCTCGCAGCGCAAAGTGAAAAAATATTTAGCCATGACGGGCGAAATAACGCTGCGTGGCAAAGTGTTGCCTGTGGGTGGTATAAAAGAAAAAATACTTGCAGCAAAACGTGCAGGTATAAAGGAAATAATAATGTGCGAGCGCAACCGAAAGGATGTGGAAGAAATAGGCGAGCGGTACTTGAAAGGACTAAAGTTTCACTACGTTACAGAAATGTACGAAGTAGTGGAGAAGGCACTGCTAAAAGAAAAGGTGGTGAATGCCTTGAAGGTAGTAGCATAAATCCTCCAGAAAGAAAATAGATAATTACAAAAGGCAAGAAATTATTTCTTGCTTTTTGTTTTTTCAGTAGTTGTTTTTTTTTGCGCTCAGTTTTTTTAGAGCTTTCATAGCTTCTTTTTCCTCGCTCTCTTTTACTCTAAAAAGTACCATCGCTTTTATTAAGTCCAAAGGCAACTTATCGGTATGCGCAAATTGCACCGCGCCTTTACTTTGCTTATAGCTAGCCAATTCTTTTTTGAAAGCCATTATGGCTGATGGAGTAGGGTAAAAACCAATGTGCAGGTTGTAGCCTGCAAAATGCACCAGGTTGCCAAAGTATTTATAGGTAGGCATAGCATAGCTAATAGCCTCGGTAGCTTTGGGTGCAGCCTGGTTTATAGCCTTGCGTATTTGCAGCATGCGCTTTTGTATTTCCTTGGGAAAGGTGGCTATGTACTCGTCTATGGTGTTGAAATTTGTTTTGTCCATGAGAAAACAAATATTTAGTATGAGACTATAAAAATAATTAGCCCTTTATAGGTTCTATTAAATCCCAAAGATTGCCATACAAATCTGAAAAAACAAGCACTGTTCCATATTTTTCTTTCGAGGGTTCTCGCACTATTGTTACGTTTTGTTTTTGTAGGTTTTCATAGTCGCGGGCTATGTTGTCTGTTTGCAAAAACAGAAATACGCGCCCGCCTGTTTGGTTACCGATTCTGTTCAGTTGCTCTTCATTAGCCGCTTTGGCTAGCAGCAGTTTGCACCCTTTAGCACCGGGCGGTGCCACCACTACCCATCGTTTGGTTTCACTCATTGTGGTATCTTCTATCAATTCAAAATGTAGTTTTTGTGTGTAAAAGGCAATGGCCTCATCGTAGTCTTTTACCAGAAGTGATAGTTGTGTTATTTCCTGCTGCATTAAAAAATATTTTTTTATAAAAGATTACGCGAATTTATGCTCAAAGCAAATACTAAAATCCATATTTACATACGGCCCAAACTTTGGTATTTCCATATAACCACTTTTCTTGTAAAGTGCTATAGCTTCTTTTTGCCAAGGTCCTGTTTCCAAAATGCAGCGTGTATGGTTCAATTCTTTGCACCATTTTTCTAGTTCTTTTATTAGCGCTTTTCCAATTCCCTTACCACGGTGTTTTTCTTTCACATACATACGCTTTAGTTCCATAGTGGTGGCGTCAAAATTTTTCATTGCACCACAGCCTACAGCTACTTCGCCATCATACGCTACTATGGCATAAGGTATGGGTTTTAATGTGTTGTATTGGTTGTAATCAGTTTGTATTTCGCCATAGAGTGTGGCTAAATA
>JANOXJ010000142.1:0-5685 GCA_031418455.1 Flavobacteriales bacterium
GACAACGACACTGTAATACTGCGCGGCTATGCCGAAAAAGATGGTGTGCGCGTGGGCTTTGGTGAGTGTGTAGGAATGGTGATGCCTGCCATTGAATAATAGTGTTTAGTAAAAACGAATAGAGACTTTAATATCTATAAATATAAAACGCTTGCCTTTTGGATAGCATAACCTACACCGATTTTGAAAAAATAGAAATGCGCACAGGCACTATCATAAGTGCCGAGGTATTTGCTGAAGCGCGCAAACCTGCGTACAAATTGCTAATAGATTTTGGCCCAGGAGTGGGCATAAAGAGAAGCAGCGCGCAAATAACAGTGCACTATACACCCCAACAACTTGTGGGTAAACAAGTGGTTGCTGTCGTAAATTTTCCTCCCAAACAAATAGGACCTATAATGAGCGAATGCCTTGTGCTCGGTGCAGTGCAGTCTGACGGAAGTGTTGTGCTGTTGCAACCCGAACGCTCAGTAACCAATGGACTGCGCATAGCGTAATTGCTAATTCTATTTTAATATTTTAGTCCTTATAGGTTCGCTGGTGCTTGTGCTTCTATCTTGGCACCCCCAAAAAGAAAATTCCTCATCAGTTTATGTCGGCTCGCAAACCTGCCATTATTTTCATACTTATAACTGCGCTGATAGACTCTATCAGTTTTGGTATCATCATTCCTGTTTTTCCTGATTTAATAATGAGCATGGAGCATTGCGACCTCAGCCATGCAGCCGTTATAGGCGGTTGGATGATGTTCGGTTTTGCTATTAGTCAGTTTCTTTTTTCTCCTGTACTTGGCAACTTAAGCGACAAGTATGGCCGCAGGCCAATTTTGCTTGCTTCCCTGTTTGGTTTTGGTCTGGATTATATTTTGTTATCCGTAGCGCCCACCATTGGCTGGCTTTTTCTGGGCCGCATTATAGCGGGCATTATGGGGGCCAGTTACACCACTGCCACTGCCTATATTTCTGACATTAGTACTAATGAAAGTAAAGCAAAAAACTACGGCATGCTGGGAGCAGCCTTTGGTTTGGGTTTCATACTGGGCAATCCTATTGGAGGCTTTTTAGCTGAGTTGGGTGTGCGTGCGCCATTTATAGCCTGCGCAGTGCTGTCGTTGCTCAATTGGGTATATGGTTATTTTGTTTTGCCTGAATCGCTAAAGCCTGAAAATAGACGACCATTTAGTTGGAAACGTGCTAATCCCATTGGTGCATTTTATCAAATGAATAAATACCGTTCTATCATAGGGCTGTTAATTTGCTTTTTTCTTCTTTACCTGGCGGCCACTGCAGTTATGAGCAATTGGCAATACTATGCTATGTATAAGTTTGAGTGGAATGCGCGTCAGGTAAGTTTTTCGCTAATGGTGGTGGGCATTATGGTGGCGGTTGTGCAAGGCTTTTTAGTGCGTGTGCTCAATCCGCGCATTGGCAATACCAATGCAGTCATAGTAGGTCTTGTACTATACACATTGGGCATGCTTAGTTTTGGACTGGCGCCTACAGGTTTTTATATGTTGCTGGCCATTGTTCCTTATTGCCTTGGTGGTATTAATGGGCCGGCCATGCAGGCCATTATGAGCAGTTCGGTTCCCAAAAATTCGCAAGGTGAGTTGCAAGGCATCATTACAAGTGTACAAAGTTTAACAGCCATAATAGGCCCTCCTATGATGGCAGGAATTTTTAGTTATTACACATCCGGCAATACGGTAATTTTTCCCGGAGCCGCTTTTATAGCCGGTTCCATACTGCTTTTCACCGCACTGGTTATAGCCTACTTTACACTAGAGCACAATCTTAAGGGTAAGAAAGTTGAACAAATAATAGAAGAGGTAGAAGAATAAAACGCATGAACAAAGCAATTTTCTTAGACCGCGATGGTGTTATAAACCACGACCCTGGCGACTATACTATGTCGTTAGAAGAGTTTGTTATTTTACCTTCCGTGGTAGAGGCACTCAAGTTGGCGCAGAGCCACGGTTTCAAAATTTTTGTTATTACCAATCAGGGTGGAATAGCAAAGGGATTATATAGCATAGAGGAAGTGCATAAGATGCACCGATATTTGTGCCAGGTTTGTGAAGAGGCTGGTGTTGAAATTACCCACATTTATTTCTCACCACATCATCCCGATTTTGGAAATTCACTTAGCCGAAAACCAGGTTCGCTTTTAGTGGAACGTGCTTTGGCAAGGTATAATTTAGATGCATCGCAAAGCGTTATGATTGGAGACCGCGAACGCGATGTGGTGTGCGCAAATGGTGCAGGAGTGCAAGGTGTACTTATGCCCACCAACGCACCGTTATTGGAGTATGTGAATGCATTTTTGCAAAACAAAAAGTGAATATGAATTACGTCTTTCACCGAGGAGAATATGTAAGCGAAAATCAGGCGACTATCACGCGTGACAATAGAGCTTTTCGCTTTGGTGATGGTTTTTTTGAAACCATACGGGTAATGAATGGACGCGCTTTATTCTTAGAAAATCACTATGCGCGTGCTATAGATACTATGAAGGCGCTTAAGCTGGCACCTGCCGAAAATTTTTCGATAGAGTTGCTATCAGGCCAAATTCAGGGACTACTTACGCGCAACAATATTACCGCTGGAGGCCGTATTCGCATTACTTTTTTCAGAAAATCTACGGGGTTTTATATGCCTAAGCACGATGATTTGGGCTACTTCATTGAGGCAGAACCAATGCTTGACAATGAATATACATTGAACGCAACGGGCAAAACTGTTGACATTTTTGGTGACTATAAAAAGGAAGTAAATAAACTTTCACTTTTCAAAACACTTAATGCGCAGCTCTATGTACTGTCGGCCATATATGCTCGGGAAAAAGGTTTTGACGAATCGCTTATACAGAACTCTAAGTTTTCTATAATAGAAGCCACTTCAAGCAATTTATTTATAGTAAGCAATGGTGTGCTATACACACCAACCCTTGAGGACGGATGTATAGCCGGCACCATGCGCATGAACATTATAAACCTTGCGCTCGACAATAAAATAAAAGTGTATGAGTGCACACTCAATCCGCATAACTTGCTGAGTGCTGACGAAATATTTTTGACCAATGCAGCGCGTGGCATAGAGTGGGTAATGGCCTACAGAACCAAGCGCTATTTCAACGAGATGTCCAAAAAAATAATTGGCATACTTAACGCAGCAGCGCACGATTACACTGCCAAGCAATCTGTTTCATCTTAGGGAAAAAATAAGCGTTTAGCCAACACGAACGCGCGGGTCTATCCATCCATAAAGGATATCTACCAGTATATTTATTATTACAAATGCAGCGGCTATTACTATTACTCCGCCCATTACCACCGGCAAGTCTTGCGACTCAATGGCGGTAAACATTTGTTGGCCCAAGCCTTTCCACCCAAACACAAACTCCACAAACACCGCTCCTGCAAGCAGCGAGGCAAACCAACCACTCACAGCGGTTATTACCGGATTGAGCGAGTTGCGCAAGGCATGTTTAAAAATTACCTGATATTCTGAAAGGCCTTTGGCTCGCGCGGTGCGAATAAAATCTTGTTGCATTACATCTAGCAGCGAGCTGCGTGTAAGTTGAACAATTACCGAAAGAGGCCTTATCATGAGAGTAATGATGGGCAATATCATGTTCTGCAAATTCAAGTACTCGCCTTTCCATACATCCACATCATACAGGCTACCTGTCATGTTGAGGCCTGTGCCGGGCAGGTGCAGCCTATGTGCAAACATGCGCATAGGTATAGGAAAGGGAATAAACATCCACAGCACCCAAATTGCAGCAATAACAATTGATCCACGGTTGAGCAATTTGGACGAAGCATTTCTTTTTTTTAGATACCATTTTACAAAAAGGTATGCGGCTATGGCAATGAATGGAAAAGTAGGAATAGAAATTTGATCGCGCCAGAGGACAGCGCCTATCCATGCTACTATAATGGCCACAAAAAATGATGGGCCTGCCATGCCAAGTGCCGATATGAAAAGCAAGGCTCTGTCATAAGCGGTGTCTTTATTAAGCGCTGCTACTATGCCTATAAGAAGGCCCATTATAAGCGCTAGCAATATGGAAACTACAGCTAATACAGCAGTGCCTGGTATTACTTCGCCCAGTATTTCGCTCACGTTTTTGTCAGTTAGAAAAGAGCGCTTTAAATATGGCCATTTCATTACCACCGCTCTGTTGGCCGAAAGCGGAATGAGTGTGGCAAAACTATATTTAGATGAGTCAAGATGAATTCTGCTATTTGCCACCGTGGGGTTGTGCACCGATATGGGCGACAAATCGTTGAGGTAAAGAGCAAATCGTTTTCCGATTGGTAAGTCTAAATCCAATTTTCTGCGCATGTTCTGCACCGTTTGTTCGCTGGCATTTTCGCCCACAAGGTTGCGCACTGGGTCGCCCGGGGCCAGGTTAAACAAAAAGAAAACCACTGTTACTACACCCAGTAGCACCAGCAGCCCATAACCTGTTTTTTTGAGTAAAAATGATAGCATATGCGAATGGTCAAATGAAACACATATTCATATATATCAAATCTTCTGTTCAATGTTTTTTCAAACAATGGCATGCACTAAAAAAAGGACAAGGCCCCTTTCAGTTAAGAAAGAGGCCTTGATTTGAATAAGAAAAAACAAAAGTCTGTAAGCCGGGTTCTGTCGTCATTCTTTTTACAGAATGGTCTTCATCATTTATCTATTGCGACCCACCCCCCGGAGCCGGGCGAGCAGCCCTTCAATGCGAAGTGAAAAAAATAAACACTCCGCACATTTCCGGTATACATGGTCTTACAACCCGCAAGGTTTGTCTAAGCTAATGTTGTTGCCAACACTACTGGTGGGCTCTTACCCCACCTTTTCACCGTTGCCATTTGCATGGCAGTCTAAATCTCTACAACACTGTCTGTCGCGCATTGGTCGCCCGCTGCGTGCCCCCGCTTTTCACAGGGTGCGGTGCTCTGTGCAGCCCGGACTTTCCTCTCACTCTATTTCAAGCAAGCGATGAAGCAACCCTTGTTCTTCCTTGGGGCAAATGTACCAACCTTTTGTAGCTTGCATTAAACCTTTTATTTGTACCCTAGTCTTATTGCCTGAATTTAGACCTAAAAAGCATTGCAAGTTTCTGATAATGAAATACTCACCATGTTTGCTCAGCCTGCCAGGCGCGAGGAGGCTTTTCGTGCGGTGCTACGGCAATTTCAGAAACCTATATACTATTACATAAGGCGCATGGTGCTTGACCATGACGATGCGGATGATATTACGCAAAACACTTTTATAAAGGCCTGGCGCGCTATGGACAACTTTCGTGGCGAAAGCAAATTAAGTACCTGGCTGCACCGCATAGCTTACAACGAAAGCATTACATTTTTAAATAGTAAAAAACGCATAGGCAAAGTGGACATAGCCGATGTGGAACATAAACTGACACCACACCTTCAGCAAGACGAAATGTATACAGGCGATGAGGTGCAAATGAAACTGCAAACAGCCATGACCATGCTGCCCGAAAAACAAAAGGCAGTGTTTATAATGAAATATTTTGAAGAAAAAAAATACGAAGAAATAAGTGAAATAACAGGCACCAGCATAGGTGCTCTTAAGGCCAGTTTTCACCATGCCGTGCATAAAATAGAAGCCTATTTGTTAGCCCAATGATAGAGGAAAAAGAACATATAAATCC
>JANOXJ010000143.1:0-12092 GCA_031418455.1 Flavobacteriales bacterium
TAAGGAACTAGGCAAATTAGTCTCGTAACTTCGGGAAAAGAGACACCCTTCTTCGGAAGGGTCGCAGAGAAATGGCCCTGGCGACTGTTTATCAAAAACACATGGCTATGCTAAATCGAAAGATGATGTATATGGCCTGACACCTGCCCGGTGCTGGAAGGTTAAAAGGAGATGTTAGTCGTAAGGCGAAGCATTGAATTGAAGCCCCAGTAAACGGCGGCCGTAACTATAACGGTCCTAAGGTAGCGAAATTCCTTGTCGGGTAAGTTCCGACCTGCACGAATGGTGTAACGATCTGGGCGCTGTCTCAACCGTGAGCTCGGTGAAATTGTAGTATCGGTGAAGATGCCGATTACCCGCAACGGGACGGAAAGACCCTGTGAACCTTCACTATAGCTTAGCATTGGAGTCGATTAAACGATGTGTAGGATAGGTGGGAGACTTTGAAGCGGCCGCGCCAGCGGTCGTGGAGTCAACCTTGAAATACCACCCTTTGTTTAATTGGTTTCTAACCTCTGGGACAGTGCTTGGTGGGTAGTTTGACTGGGGTGGTCGCCTCCGAAAGCGTATCGGAGGCTTCCAAAGGTATGCTCAGTACGGTCGGTAATCGTACGCAGAGTGCAATGGCATAAGCATGCTTGACTGTGAGACCTACAAGTCAATCAGTTACGAAAGTAGGGCATAGTGATCCGGTGGTTCCGCATGGAAGGGCCATCGCTCAAAGGATAAAAGGTACTCCGGGGATAACAGGCTGATCACTCCCAAGAGCTCACATCGACGGAGTGGTTTGGCACCTCGATGTCGGCTCGTCACATCCTGGGGCTGGAGAAGGTCCCAAGGGTTTGGCTGTTCGCCAATTAAAGTGGCACGCGAGCTGGGTTCAGAACGTCGTGAGACAGTTCGGTCCCTATCTGTTGTGGGCGTTTGAAACTTGAGAGGACCGTTCTCTAGTACGAGAGGACCGGGAATGACGCACCTCTGGTGTATCTGTTGTGGCGCCAGCTGCAGTGCAGAGTAACTACGTGCGGATGAGATAAGCGCTGAAAGCATCTAAGCGCGAAACTCGCCTCAAGATGAGGTTTCATTGAGAGTCGTCAAAGATGATGACGTTGATAGGCGACAGGTGTAAAGGCAGCAATGTCAAAGCCGAGTCGTACTAATTACTCGAAAGCTTATAAATATAAACTCTATCAATATATCTATTTTTTTGGTGACTATGGCGGTGGGGATCACCTCTTCCCATTCCGAACAGAGAAGTTAAGACCACCAGCGCAGATGGTACTTGGGTAACACCTGGGAGAGTATGTCGTTGCCAATTTTCGAAAGCCCCTTGCTATTTTGCAGGGGGCTTTTGTTTTTTGAGGCGACTTTATGTAAAAATTTTGGTTTATATTTAAAACCAATTATATATTAGTAAAATGAGTTATACAATCGTAATAGCAGGAAGACCAAATGTTGGAAAGTCATCTTTATATAATCGCCTGACCGGTACAGATGAGGCAATAGTTGATCCTACTGCTGGAGTAACAAGGGATAGGAAATATGGGGTAGGTGAATGGACAGGCAAGTCATTTGTTGTGGTGGATACTGGAGGAATCGCAGATGAGGGAGTGGATGTATTTGAAAAAGAAATTAATTTTCAAGTAAACATGGCAATGGAAGAAGCCAGTGTTGTACTTTTTGTGGTGGATGGTAAGGAAGGATTAACCAGAGGTGATGAGGATATTGCAAAAAGGTTGAGAAAACTGAAGTGTAAAGTTTTTGTGGTTTGCAACAAAGTAGACACTTCAGATAAGGAAATTTGGGTGAACGAGTTTTATCAATTGGGTCTGGGTGATACTATTTTCCCAATAAGTGCTGTAAATGGTTACGGCACCGGTGATTTGATGGAGGTAATAGCAAAGGATATTCCTGATGAAGAGGAGGATGAAAATAAATTAACTAGGGTCGCAATTGTAGGGAGACCAAATGTTGGAAAAAGTTCGATGCTTAATGCTTTGACTGACTCCAAAAGAAGCATAGTTAGTGATCAGGCAGGTACCACCAGGGATAGTGTGGATATGGTTTATAAAGCTTTTGGCAAGGAACTAATCCTTGTTGATACAGCTGGATTGAGAAGGGGCAAAGATTATTCAGACGATTTAGAATTTTATGGTTCTATAAGAACAATTAAGGCGATAAGAACAAGTGATGTTTGTTTACTATTAATAGATGCTGTAGAAGGATTGACTCGAGGTGACCTAGCAATATTTAGAGAGATAACGGAAGCTAATAAAGGTGTTGTGCTTCTAGTAAATAAGTGGGATTTGGTAGAGAAGGATCATAAAAGTGTGGATGCTTATACTAAAGTTTTAAAAGATAAGCTCCAACCGTTTAGTGATATTCCTATTTTTTTTACAAGTAATATTACAAGGCAGAGAGTACTTAAAGCATTAGCTAGAGCTCTGGAGGTTGCGGAAAATAGAAAGCGAAGAATTCCAACTAGTGAATTAAACGAAATAATGTTGCCGCTAATTGAGAATAATCCTCCTCCTGTATATAAAGGAAAGGATATAAAAATAAAATTTATAACTCAATTGCCAACAAAAAGCCCTGCAATTGCATTTTTCTGCAACACGCCACAATATGTGAAAGATCCATATATGCGTTTTCTTGAAAATAAACTGCGTGATAATTGGGATTTTTCGGGAATTCCTGTGCGATTGTATTTTAGACAGAAATAAAAAAATGATAGATTTGAAAAAGGGCTTGCATTGTGCAAGCCCTTTTTCGTTTCAACTGTTACAAAAATGGACAATTAATGCCCATAGATTGTTTGAAGCTTAGCTTCTAATGCCGGTCCGCGTAAATCGCTACCTATAATTTTTCCATCTTTATCTACAAGAAAAGTTTTTGGAATAGAATTAACACCATATGCTCTAGCGGCACTGCTATCCCAGTGTTTTAGCTCACTTACATGGTTTTTCCAACGGAGACCATCTTTTTCTATAGCTGCCAGCCATGGCTCTTTTGCTCGGTCTAAAGAAACCGAAAATACTTCGAACCCATCTTTGTTGTACTTATCATATGCTTTTACAACATTAGGATTTTCACCTCTACATGGGCCGCACCAACTTGCCCAAAAATCTATTAGCACTGTTTTTCCTTTTAGGTCAGATAGTTTGCGTGTATTGCCATTTACATCTTTCATTTCTATTTCAGGGGCTTGTTTTCCCTGGGCCACGTTTGAATTTTGTTCGGCTGCCTCGTTTGCCGGAGGTGTAGGTGTATTAAGCATTTGAGCTTCTTGCTTTAGCGCTTTATACATTGGCATGCTACCATACATAGGCTTTAATGCCTCAAAAACTTTAGTGTAATAGGCACCATCTGCTTTTGGGTCTAATTGACGCACGACAATAAGTGCTCCTAAAGAGGTAGTGTTATTGTCTAACCAAGTTTTAATAATATCCGTTCTTTGCTTTCTGCTATCGGTTAGCTCTTGTCTATGTTGATCTTTTTCTTCTTGGCTAATAGCTGGATTGCTCAATTTCTGTATTGTTTCCTGATCCTTTTTATTCAAAGGAGCACATTGCATTTCTAATTCGCGCAGCGCTTCTGTATTAGCCGAGCCACTTGCGCGTACTGTAGCCTGCAAATTGTTTAGTTCTCCTTTAACATTTAGAGACTCGGTACTGTCTGTTATTACTGTAATCATGTTTTTGTCATCAATAGACAAAACATAAAAATCCATAGACATGGATTGACTTGGGACAATTAAGAATTTACCGTCAGCACCTATGGTGGTGCTATCGGTTTTCATTAAACGGTTATTTGCCGCTCGTTGTAAATAAATAGTCTTGCCCGCAGCTCCCGTTATTTCTCCGGAAATTGCTCCTTTACGGCCAGTTCCGCTGCATGACATTATTAATAGGTAACTGAATAATAAGGCTATTATGGTTGTATTTTTCATTTGTAATTTGAGCTTCTTTTATAAAATATTTTCAAACTTTATTTGAGATTGAGAGAGAGTCTACAAGATCATTAATAAATGTTTCTTCAGTATTATTAAGTAATTCTATTTTTATTGGAATATAAAAGATGGAAACATCTGGCGGTAGTTCCATTTCTTTTAATCTAGTTGCATCTTTTTCGGTAGTAATCCAAATTTTAGATTGGGCAGCAAAGGTATTACATTCTTCATGCAGCGCACCGAGGTTAGCTTGTGAAAAAATGTGATGATCTGGAAAACTCAAAAAACGGGCAAGATTATGATTCTGCTGCAGGTACTCCTTGAATTTGAACGGATTAGCTATGCCTGAAAAGCCAATAACCTTAGAGTCTGATTGCAAATTCGTAGCGTGGCCAGCTAATAAAATGGGTTTGCCATAGGAAATTGTAGAGAAGAACACTTTCTGATTTTTTTCCGGATTAACTTTCTTAATGACTTCAAGTTTTTCTAAATCAGGTAATTGGCTCGGGCATTTAGTGACGATTATATAATCGGCTCTCTTTTTAGCAGACTTATTGTCGCGCAGGTGGCCTGAAGGCAAAATACAATCTTTCCAAAAAGGATGATTGTAATCTGTGAGAAGGATGGAAATATTTGGTTTCAGCTGACGGTGTTGGTAGGCATCGTCTAGAATAACAAATTGTAATGAGGGATTTTCTTGCTTCAATTTAGTTATTCCCAGCAGTCTGTTTTCGCAAACCGCAGCAACTATATGAGGAAATTTTTGGCTTATTTGAAGCGGTTCGTCACCAACTTGACTGGCCGCAGAGATAGGTGTTATTTGTAAAAATCCTTTTGTTTTTCGACCATAACCTCTCGAAAGGAGAGCAACTTTGAATCTAGAGTTTAATTTATCAATAATATATTCCGTATGTGGTGTTTTGCCTGTGCCACCCAAAGATAAATTGCCAATTACAATGGTGGGAGTAGCACCATATGAGCTTTTTAAGATGCCATGGTCATATAAAAAGTTACGAAATAAAACAACAGTACCATAAATGATGGACACAGGAAAAAGTAATATTCGGATAACTGGTGGCAATTTCAAAACCTGAGCAAAGATTGTACATTAAAAAAAAAGCCCCTTGAAAAATACAACTTTTCAAGGGGCGCAATATTTCATTTAATTTACATTTTCGCTTTCTTCACTTTAAAAATTTCGATATCGAAAATAAGTGCAGTGTAGGGCTCTATGCTGCGAGAGCCTTCTGAACCATATGCTAATTCCCAAGGAATATATAGAGTGAATTTGCTTCCTTCCGGCATAAGTGTCATACCTTCATTCCAACCCTCTATCATGCCTGGAGCAATAGGGAATTCTGCTGGTTCGCCACCTTCTGACGAATCGAAAGTAGTACCATCAATACGGGTGCCTTTGTAATGAACTACAACAGTGTCGCCCAGTGCAGCAGTACTTCCTGTGCCTTGCTGGGCTACCTCGTATAGCAGGCCAGAGGCTGTTGACTTAATACCTGGTTGAGCTTTTTTGTCAGCTATGTATTTATCGGCTGCCGGCTTGTTTTTGTTTTCTTTTTGAGCATTGTATCTGCGCTGAAACTCAGTATCCAAATACTTACCTGCTTCTTCTAATTCCATAGCCGAGCTGCTGTCACGCTGGTCTTTAATACCTTGTAGAAGCATTTTATAATCTATGTCGCTTAGGTTGATGTCGGCATCCATGTCATTTAATTGCTGGCCTATAGTCATACCAAGGGAGTAGCTAACACTGTCAGCAGGTGATACTAGTTTAACATCAGATACTCCTGACCCATTGTTGCAAGAGTTGATGGTGATGAGCAGCAATGCTGCAGCAGATGTAAGAAAATATTTCATGTGAATTTTTTGTTGCCCTAATTTGTCTTTTTTATTGGGCGCGCAAATGAAATGGACAATTGAGGAAAGACAATGGACATTTTATTAATTTAATACAATTATCTTATAATTTTTTACATCCAGTCTTTACAAACCTTTACAGGAAAGGGTTTTGGGGGAGATGACAAAATGTAAATGAATGAAAATTCAAAACCACCTTTGCCGCTGCTGGCCGGTTTTAGATTGCTGGTATTTATGTCATAACTAATGCCAGCCTCCCATTCGTTATGCTTGATACCGGCTATAGCGTAGCCTGCATCGCGCGCTCTGCCTACTATCCCTGTGTATAGCCTGGTGGAAGTCCATTTTTTTTCTTCTAAAATATAAAAAGCGCGTGCACCAAGGTTTAACTCGCGGTATGCCCCCTGGTGCGACCATAAAAAGAGAGGTTCGGCAAGCCAAAGCTCATTGATAGGGAATAGGTATTGAGCATGCAGGTTGATGCGAGTGTCCAGTTTTACACTGGGCGAGTCGAAAAAGCTTTGTTTGGGATTTGTAAGATTAAATATGCTAAGGCCAGCTGTGAAATTTTTGGTATTGCTCCATTGGTTAACATAAACAGCGCCTATGGCAGCAGAAAGATAGGAGCGTTGGTTTCTGCTGAAATTTTCTGAAGGATTTATGTTGGGGTCATAAGCCAATCCATTCCACTGGTTGTCGTAATTGAGCTGACTATAATCTATACTTAATCCTGTATAGCTGAGCATAATAGATGGGCTTATGTAGCTATTGCCACCGGTGCTAAACTCCCTTCCCAGAGCTAATTGTATGCAATTTGATTTAAGCCGTGAATCTCCTGCTTTGTCATCATAAAACGAAATAGCAGTATTCCAGTTGGTAGATAGTTTATTGCCATCTTTTGTATTCAGCACCCCATCAGGCAGGCTAATATGACGCGCCTCTGCACTAAAACCGAAAGTGGAATAAGGCAAAGTAATGCTGCGCCACTGAGTGCGCTGATTGGCTATAAAACGGCAAGCACCATTGAATTGGCCATTCAAACCAGGGTTTAGATTAAAGGGAGAATTGTAGAACTGCGAAAAGTGAATGTCTTGCGCCATGACGGTAGCATTCTGTATTATAAACAGAACAAGGAGACATATGAACGCTTTTTGTTTCAAATAGAATAATGCTAGACAAAGAAAGTAATTTTTAAGCGATTCTCAGGCATTTGAAAAAATCATGTTTTTTTCTGATATACTTAAGATTCTAAATTTTATTAAAATTCACTCAGAATCATTGTAATTCAAAGTTGTAAGATATAAAAGGATATTACATTTGATGCCGAAAACAATTAAAACATAACACAATGAAAATTCTTAAGACGTTATTATTTATTCTACTAGGCCTGCTGGGTGTATATGCAATAGTGTGTGCTACCAGCAGTAAAAACATGAAGGTGAGTAAGTCTATCGTTATAAATGCATCGCCAGATGCAATCTTTGAAGAGGTGGTAAATTTTGAAAAAATGCAGGCATGGAGCCCATGGGCTAAAATGGACCCAACCACTAAAAATACTTATACAGGAACTCCGGGAACTGTAGGGCACAGCAATAGCTGGAGTGGCGAAAAAATGGGTAAAGGGTCGCAAACAATAATTGAGTTAGTTCCAAGTGTATCATACATGTCAGACATGAAATTTGAAATGACTAAGGATGCAGTGCACAAAGCGGGAATGACTTTGACTCCAGAGGGTGAGGCTACTAAAGTAACATGGACTTATGATGGCGCTGATACACCATTCTTGTTCCGTGGATTGATGACCCTAATGGGAATGGAAAAAAGTTTGAGCAGCGATTATGAGGCTGGACTTAAATCTTTAAAAGAAATAGCTGAAGCAAAACCAAAAGCCGCACCTATATCTTACGAGATAGTAGATATAAAAGACTCATGGTACCTTGGCAAAAACTACGCTGCGGTGAAAATGAGTGAGGTAGATTCAAGCATGTTTGGAAGTGCTTATGAGGCTGTAATGAAAGCAGCAGGCGACAAATGCAGCAAAGAGGATATGCCTTTTTGCATAGCTAGAAATATGGATTACAATAAAGGAGTAATGGACTTAGAAATGGGCATGGTAACTACTGAAGAAACCAAAGCAGATGGTTTGGTAACCGGCAAAATACCAGCTGGCAGATGTGCGAAGTATGTGTATTACGGCCCATATGATGGTACAAGTTCTGCATGGACAAACCTAATGACGCAAATAGCAAAAGACGGTTTGAAACCACGTTGGGATGGATATGAAATATATGCCAATGACCCAATGATAGTGAAGGACCCAGCAAAGTTTGAAACTTGGTTGATGCAACCTGTGGAGTAAATAGAATAAATTGAATTGCCAACGAGAATAATTGCTCTGTGGCAAATCAATTAAAAAAAAGGGCTTTATGTATTAGTACATAAAGCCTCTTTTTTTTTATTAGATTAATAATTCATTACAACTATTTCGTTTACTGCACCGCGCTTAGTGGCATCTGAGTTGATACCTCTGCGTGCTGCAATGCACGCTATGCGAAAGTTAGCATATAGGTCATCGAAAAAGGTATCGTTGGGATCTACGTTTTTTGGATCGCTGTTGCTCAGCATTACTAAATTTCCTTTATTGCTTAGCTGCGTAAAAACGTTAGCCAATTCTTTCTGATGCACATCTGTAAAACCTTGATGGCTGTAGGCCGTAAATGCTGCCGATTTGGTGAGCGGTCTATATGGAGGATCTAAATAAATGAAAGAGTTATTTTTTGTTTTTCTTAATGCCTCAGTATAGCCAGCACATTTTATTACTGCTATGGATAGAGCATTGCTAACCTTTAGTAAATTTTCGTGATCGCATATGGTGGGGTTTGTATACACACCTGATGGAGTATTAAAATCCCCTTTTGAATTGACTCTATAAAGACCATTGAAACAAGTTCGGTTAAGAAAAATAACTTGTGTTGCACGTCTGATCCACCCATCATTTTGTTTTGAAAAATTAATTTCTTTTCTTTCGCTATTAAAACTTTCGCGCTGCTTGTAATAGAACGCCTTTCGCTTTTCCGCATTAAGTGCCAGGTATTTTTTTTCTATTTGATAAAGCGATTCTATCAGTTTATCCACCTTGTTTTGAATGGTAAGATAGGTGATTATTAAATTTTGATTTATATCTGAAAGCTGTGCAGATTTAATGGTGTATTGATGGGCAATGTCAAAGAAAACTGCTCCGCTGCCTAAGAATGGCTCGTAGTAATTTTTGATTTCATTTTCCTTAAGCGCACTTGGATAAAGAGAACTAAACTGCTGCAACAACTGACTTTTGCCACCTGCCCATTTTAAAAAGGGACGAGCTGGTGTGTTTTCTTTTTTCATGCCAACAACTGCTTTTACTAATTACCCATCATCTTCTTATTGAACTCGTCTGACTTGTTCTTGGGTATGCTTAAGCTTTGCCAACCTGTTTCGTTGAGCATTTTAGATAAGTAAACTATTTGGCCAATGTGATAACTGTAATGGGCCATTTGTCGGTTTATGGCTTCCAGCACTGTGTGGTTTTCGCTGCGTATTACTATGGTTTTAGTAAGGTCTTCGGGCTTTAAATTATTTATTACGTTTAGGAAACAAAGCCATCCCTTTTCCCATGCATCATACACTTCTTTTTTGGTAGTGCAAAGGGTTTCAAATTCCATGTCGCGGTTGCGCCAAGGTTTTTCGCCATCCTCTTCATAAAAATTAGTAAAGCGCGACATCATATTGCCACTGAGGTGTTGCACAATTTTAGCTACGCTATTGCTGTCGTTATTGAATATCCAAAATAGGCGTTGGTCTTCCACTTGTGCCATAGCTTTTTCACCTAAGCTTTTATAGTCGGCAAATATTTTTTGTACGTTGGCTATGTAATTTAATTCTACGGTCATATTGGATTTTCTTTCTAATAACTAAGTAACTTTTGTATGGCTGCACCCACTTTTTCCGCATTTGGAAGCAATGTGGCTTCCAAAGTACTGTTGAGTGGTATGGCTGGTGTGCACACCGACCCAAGGGTCATTACTGGTGCATCTAAATATTCAAAACATTTTTCTGAAATAAGGCCGGCAAGCGATTGCGCAAAACTGTTTTGTGTGGCTTCTTCTGTAATAACCAAACATCGGCCACATTTTTTTACAGCTTCAAAAACAGTTTCTTCATCCAGTGGCACAATTGTACGAAGGTCAATTATTTCTACCTGACCTGCAAAATCTTTTGCTGCACCTTTGGCCCAATACACGCCCATGCCATAAGTTATTATAGCTGCCGACACATCATGCGTGGCCGACAGCACATTGCGCGCTTTGCCAAAAGGTATCACATAATCTTCGCTTGGCTCTATGGTGCGCGCATCTTCTGTGCCTTTTACTTTGCTCCAGTAAAGTCCTTTATGTTCCAGCATTACTACAGGATTAGGATCGTAGTATGCTGCTTTAAGCAACCCTTTTAAATCAGCACCAGTGCTTGGGTATGCTACTTTTATTCCTCTTATGTTAGCCAATACACTCTCTACACTGCTGCTGTGGTAGGGGCCACCGCTGCCATATGCTCCTATGGGCACACGCATAACAGCGCTCACCGGCCATTTGCCATTGCTTAAGTAATAGCTGCGGCTTGCTTCGGTAAAAAGTTGGTTCAAACCAGGCCATATATAATCTGCAAACTGCACTTCTACAATAGGCTTAAGACCTGCCGCACTCATGCCCACAGTGCTGCCTATTATAAATGCTTCTTGTATGGGAGTATTAAATACACGGTTGTCGCCAAATTTTTCGGCCAGTGTTGCCGCTTCGCGAAAAACTCCGCCTAGTCTTTTGCCCACATCTTGACCGTAGAGCAAAGCCTCCGGATGTTTTGCCAAAATTTCTTGCATTGCAAAAAGAGCACAGTCTACCATTACAGTGGCTTCTTTGCCTGCGGGTTCGCGTGTACCTTTTTCTTCAGTTATAGGCGTGGGGGCGTAATCAAAATTTTGTAAATCCTCAGGGCGTGGGTCTTCAGCAGCAAGAGCTTGAGCATAGTCCGCATCTATCACAGCGCGCGCTTCTTGTGTTATAGCATCCAATTCTTTTTCGCCAAAACCCAGTTTCATTAAGTCTTTTTTGAAACGCGGAAATGGATCTCTGCGCGCTGCACTTTCTAAATCATCTCTGTACCACTCCTTGCGCACGCCACTGGTGTGGTGGCCCAGCAAAGGCACCTTGCAGTGTATAAGCCAGGGCCTGCGATGTGTGCGCACATCATCTATTACTTCTTGTATTACATTATAACATTCTATAAAATCGGTACCATCCAGACTTTTTACTTTCATTCGCGGAAATGCGCGTGAGAAAGTAACAGCATCGCCAAATCTTATTTCGGAAGAGTGCGCGCTTATGTCCCACTCATTATCTTGCACAAAATAAATAATAGGCAATTGCTTTAGCGTGGCCATATGAAAGGCCTCACTTATCTCTCCCTCTGTCATGGCAGCATCGCCTATAGAACAAACCACTACAGGGGCGCCATGGTGGTCTTCGCCATCTGTATTCGATATTCCTTGCTTTTCTTTGTATTGTATACCCATAGCGATGCCTGTGGTAGGTATAGCTTGCATGCCTGTAGCCGATGATTGATGCGGAATTTTTGGCATATCATCTCTTCGCAACGATGGGTGAGAGTAGTAAGTGCGGCCGCCACTGAATGGGTCGTCACGCTTAGCCAAAAGCTGAAGCATAAGTTCGTAGGGACGCATGCCTATGCCCAGCAAGATGCTGTCATCGCGGTAATAAGCGCTTAAAAAATCCTGTGGTTTAAGCTGCAGCCCTAATGCCAGTTGGCATGCTTCATGCCCGCGCGAGGTAGCATGCACATATTTAGAAGTCACCTTAGCATTTTCTTCATACAAGTCTGACATGCTTTTAGCGGTGGACATTAACTTCCATGCTTTGAGCAAAACATCGCTTGTAAGGCCAGCTTTGGTATCTGAATCGGTTTTTTCTTGTGTTACCATTACAGGGCGAAGTTATAAAAAACACATTTGAATCAAGAATACATTGTGGCAGAATGATTGGAAGCAGTTTTTTTTATTCAAATGTTGGCATTTGGAGCCGCCCCTGCGTGGCTTTGCGAATTTTTGGGATTGCTTGTGTTTTTCCAATTTACCAATCTACCAAACTGTCGCCCCTACGGGGCTTTGCGAATTGTTGCAAATTATTTGGATCTACCAAATTGTCGCCCCGCTGGGGCTTGG
>JANOXJ010000144.1:0-3612 GCA_031418455.1 Flavobacteriales bacterium
GATAAAAAATTTCAACGAAACAATCTATGATTATACGGTAGATTATGAAGTAAAAAACATTGCGCATACCAACACTAACATATCCTTTTCGCCTGCTGTAATAGCCGCTGCGCAACTAAGTTACAGATATGAAGCCGATAAAAATTACCCCAACCGCGATGCCATGGAATTTTCTCTAATGACTAAGTATGTATGCAAACAATACATGGACAATACACAGAATGAGCTTACTGCGCTGGATGCATATTTTGCGAGTGATGCTCGATTCACGTACCAATTAATTTTGAAAAATCATCACATGTTTACATTCAACCTTACTGTAAATAATTTATTAAACAGTTTGTATTCAAGCAATGGCTATACCTACAGCTATATATATGACACGCGTGTTACAGAGCGTTTTTATTATCCGCAGGCGGGCAGAAATTTTATGGCGAGTTTGGGGGTTAAGTTGTAGAATTACAATTCCACAACGACTATCTTAATTAATCAAGGAATAAGAAGAATAATTTTCCATTTACAATTTTCCTTTAACCCTTGAAAATCTATAGACCACACCACCACTTATCATTGGCCATGCTGCAACACAATTTTCAAGTATAGAACCAAATGAGCCATGATAAAGAACATCACAGTTGAAACGCATTATTTCCATTTGAATGCCTGCGAATAACCCAAAATTCCTTTTTGGCAACGGATATTCTATTTGAACTATTGGGGCAATTCCATAGACGGAAGAATGGTATGAAGATGGTGGAATCCAAAACTCCCCTGTGGGCACATAACTAAATTCAGATTTTACGCTTCTCCAACCATAATTCAATTTGAAGCCCATGTTCAAATAATACTTCTTCATCCACTTTTTATGGAGAAATTGTAGTCCCAATGTTTGTATTGAAATTCGCTCTGTTTGCAAAACATCAGGCTGTGCTGGCGTTTCTACAACATTATTAAAAGACCCGACATAAGAAAATGACAAAGTGCCTTCATGATTATTATTGGTTGTGTATTTGGGCTGATATCCGTATATACGCACACCAACACCTACACCATTATGCCAAAAAAATTTACTCTTTGAATATTCATTTATCCTATTCAACGCATCCATACTTACTTGACCATAATGTGTACCTATATAAGCAAACATAAAAATCTTATTGGACTCAAGAGCAAATTGTGCGAGGCAAATCTGATGGCAGCAAGAATTAATAACCAACAAGCATATAATTTTACAGAAAATTAATTTCAATTTAGTTTCCATTGCAACCTGGATATATTGGAGTTAAAGGAGTTGTACCTTGTTTGACTTGCCAAGCAGAAGTTCCGCATGAATTTGTTGCATTAACACGAATATGCAGTGTTGTTCCAACAGGTTTCTTAAAATCGTGCATGTACTTGTGCAATTTCCAGCTTGTAAATAATAATTCATCTTTGATTTTAAATTTAAGTTTTAATTTGGTTATTGTCACTCCTACTCACCAAATAAACTCCGCAGAAAATAAGCATAGCACACGCCACTTTTTGCCAGGTAATGTCCCCTGCAAAATTTTGATGTAGAAAAAATGAAAAAACAAATGCGAATAATCCTGCTAGCATTGGCTGAAAATAAATGTATGCACTGGCCGTGGTGGGCGAGAGATAATGCACGCCAATCATATTGAAAAGGTAGGTAAGAAAAGTAGTACAAACAATTACATACAGCACACTAAACCACTGCCAGCTTGTAAGTCCTGCCCAATCTACCGCATGTATGCCCAAGCCACCAAAAGGAAACACTAAGGCAATACCAATAAGAAACACCCAGGCGGTTATTATAAGTGGATGATATTTCTGCATGAGTGGTTTTACAAGCACAAGATAAAATGCCCAAGAAGTGCTATTGATTAGGATATATATATCGCCTCTTACAGAGCTGGTGCGGGTGGTGTCGTATTCGCTTAGCAACAACAATGAAATAGCCCCAACAGCCCCAAGAAATACGCCCAACAATTTAAGCGAGGTTATTTTTTGCCTTAATAAAACAGCGCTAATGAGCATTACTATTATTGGGTTGCTGGTCATAATAATGCTTGCATTTATAGGCGATGTAAGAGCCAACCCATTAAAAAAAAGCAACTGATTGGTGGCCACACCACAAATAGCACAAACCAAAAAGCGCCACCAGTCAGCTCTATCAGGCACGCGCATCTTGCGCGCTGCCAAGGCCCAAAACAAAATGCAAGCACCTATTACTCTTAGCGCAATAAAGCTGTTAGGCCCAATGGGGTGAGGCATAACAGACTTAGCTATTATATAGTTTGCCCCATAAATGGTGGCAGCTGCGCCAAGGGCTATATGTGCTTTAAGTTGATTGGTCAACCCGTTGAAATCTGTGATATATGAAATAGAATTGCCGCAAGCTAAAGAAATACACCATTTGAAATCGCTCACAATTTCAAATTTTCATTTTAGACTTTCACGAAATATTTCAGCAAGATATTTTCATCGACAAACACATCAGCCCATTTAAAAAGCCCCAGCTGTGCGTCAGTTTGGTAGCTAGGTAGTTTGGTAGAACCCAAACAATCAAACCGATTCGCAAAGCCCCGTAAGGGCGACATAACCGACAATTCCCAATTACCTACCTTATAACCCCTCACTAAAATTCAAACAAATATTTCTCATCAAAATCCACATTAAATTTATGTAACATTTCCAAATACTCGTCTTTGAACTTTACTTTGCTATGATGTAATTCCTGATTCATAATGTATTTGATTACATCATCCCTTTGGGATTTTGAATGAGAAAATGCACCATACCCAGATTGCCACTCAAACTTTCCTAACACTAATTTCTCATTATTTATCATCTTAGTAGAATTTGCTTTTACTTTCTGCATCATCTGAGAAATAGATATGTTAGGATTTAGTTCTAAAAAAACGTGCACGTGATCTAACCATCCACCAACGGCCAATGGATAAGAATCTAATTCTCTGATAATGCCACTTATATATTGATGAACTCTGTCTCTGATAGCCCTATCCAATAAATTTTCACGACCTTTTACTGCAAAAACGCAATGGATATTTATTTGAGTGTACGTATTAGCCATGTCTATTTTTTTTATGCCATTTATTTTCAAAATTAGTAATTATGCAAACCAAAATAAATGTTTTAGCCTCATTAGATCAATGTGATTAAAATATCGGAATTCATTCAACAAACTTTCGCCCCGCTGGGGCTTTATTGCAAATCGAATTTGTTCTACCAAACTATTGCACCCAACATGCTCCACCAAACTGTCGCCCCTACGGGGCTTTTTTGATTCTCATACATACGAATCTACCATAGTTTCGCCCCTACGGGGCTTTATTGCAAATCGAATTTGTTCTACCAAACTATTGCACCCAACGTGCTCCACCAAACTTTCGCCCCTACGGGGCTTTATTGCAAATTGGATTTGTTCTACCAAACTATCATACCAATTCACCAAGCCCCAGCGGGGCGACAATTTGGTAGATCCAAATAATTTGCAACAATTCGCAAAGCCCCGTAGGGGCGACAGTTTGGTAGATTGGTAAATTGGAAAAACACAAGCAATCCCAAAAATTCGCAAAGCCACGCAGGGGC
>JANOXJ010000145.1:0-8271 GCA_031418455.1 Flavobacteriales bacterium
AAATTTGACTCCCATCCCCAGCCCTTCCCAGAGGGAAGGGGGTTAGGCATTAAAGAAAAACAACCGAAAAAATTTTGCGCGTTTCTGCTGTATGAAAAATATTAATCCAACACCGACTTCCCTTCCCTCTGGGAAGGGTCAGGGATGGGACTTACATCCGCTATGTACAAAACCATTTCTAAAAAAAATTTGTAATGACAGAAGTCTATCAATTAGAACTTTTGATTTCAATTTCTTCTATCGAAATTTGACTCCCATCCCCAGCCCTTCCCAAAGGGAAGGGGGTGAAACAAACAATTTTATTTCCCTGCCAATAAAATAAAAAAAGAATAAAAAAGTTTTAAGTGGTACGATTACGTTTTGCCTTTTCCAACCATTAAAAACCAAAATACTTTTTTTAATTATGGAAACAAAATTGACCCTGTGTGCAGCGCTCATGACGCTATTCATTGCATCATGCAGCGACACACCACCCACCTCACCCATGTCTGACAACACTACTGCCACTGCACAGCAAGCACCCCTTGCCACCGCAGCGCAGCCAATCCCTGCTGAGTTATTAGTACCCTTCCAATCATTTACCATAGAGCCACACAGCGCACAAACTATAACAGTGCCCAATAGCCGCACCAAAATACACGTGCCTCCTAATGCCTTTGTAGATGAGGCAGGCAGCCCTGTAACCACACCTGTGGAAATAAAATTTAGAGAGTATACCAACTGTGCTGAAATAGCTTTTTCTAACATACCCATGACATATAAAAATGGCGAAGAAGAGTTGCGCATGAGCTCCGCGGGTATGTTTGAAATAGAAGGCTACTCAGCAGGCAAGGAAGTAAACATAGCACAAGGCATGGCACTCAATGTGGACTACGAACTAGCACAAAAAAATCCGGACCTACACTTTTTTGCACTGGATGAAAACACACAGCAGTGGACCAAACTACACGAAATAAAAAAAGAAGCTCCTGCTAACGTGGCTGAAAGTGCAGTGAAGGTGATAAAGAAAAATTGTGATACGCTGCAAGCAGTAAAAAAAGAAACTCTACCACCACAAGGCATAGCTGAAAATGCGCTAAATAATATGCCAGTAGTATTACAAAAAGAAGAACTAAAAACACCTAAAGACTGGAGCGAAAAAGACATAGCTGAGTGGAAAATGCTGGGGGGCAAAACAGCCGAAGAAGCGCAACTGGACAGAGCAAAATTGTTTAATAGAAATGTACAGGCAAATGCCGTAGGCTTTGTAGACAACCCCAACGACCGAACCACAGCCACACTGCTTGGTGGAGGCATGAATGTAGATCCCGGCCACTCCTACCCCGATGTGGTGCGTGGCTTGCAGGTGCGCAATTTTGGCGTGTACAACTGTGACCAGATATACCGTGTAAAAGCCCCTATATCTATAGCTGCAAAGTATGTAGACAAAGCAGGCAACGAAATAGAAAATGGCCATGTGCTTTCGCTGATTGATTTAAAGTACAACGGTGCGTTTAGTTTTAATCCCCAATATTTTACATGCAGTGCGGAGGGTAAAAATGTATTGCTACTATTTACTAAGAGTGGCGATATATATGCATGCCCACATAGCAGAATGGAACAAATGGATTTAACTGGAGGTGGTAACTACGAGTTTGAAATGGACAACATAACACAGTTAGTAAGCACCACACAAGACCTGAAAGAATATTTAGGATTGGACGGTTAACACAGCGAAACGCAGCACCTGAATAAATAACTATTCTGCTGCTGCCACCACCATTACAAACTCACCGCGTGGCTCGTGTTGCTGAAAGTGTGCAAGCACCTCAGCAAGCGCGCCACGTTTTGTTTCTTCAAATTTTTTGCTCAGCTCTCTGCTTACAGAACACACCCTTTCTTCTCCACAAAATTTTATAAGCAGCTCCAGCGTTTTAATTAAACGATGAGGCGACTCATACAAGACTGTGGTGACATCGCTGGCTGCAATTTTTTTTGCAATAGTTTCTCTTCCTTTTTTGTGGGGCAAAAAACCCTCGTAAGTAAATTTTTCGCAGGGCAAGCCGCTTATAACAAGCGCTGGCACAAAGGCCGTAGCGCCCGGCAAACACTCCACCTCCACCTCTTTAGCTATACACTCGCGCACGAGCAAAAAGCCTGGGTCGCTTATGCCAGGTGTGCCTGCATCGGTTACCAAACAAACATTTTGTGCAGAGGCTATCCGTTGGGTGAGCGATTTTACCACCGCATGCTCGTTGTTCAAATGATAGCTATACACTTGTTTGTCTATAGAAAAATGTGCGAGCAAATTTTTTGTTTGCCTAGTGTCCTCTGCTAAAATAAAGTCGCACTCTTTGAGCATGCGCAACGCCCTAAGCGTAATATCCTCCAGATTACCAATGGGAGTGGGAACAAGAATGAGGCGTGGCATGAGCGTAATATTATTCGTAAAAAAAATGCAGTAGGGTGCAATGTTAAACCCAAAGCAAGTTTTTAAAATTAGAAAGCGAAGATTTGATTCGTTTGAAAAGGCTCATCATTGATGGCTACACTGAATTAAGCCAGCCCTAGACAAAGCGTGCTGTGTCAAAATTTCTTATACTCTTGATGTTTGCCAAATAATTTTCAACTATTGCAAACATTATTTTTTTTCAGCCCTGTGTGTGCTTCCATTTGCAGCAATAAAAAAAATATCTTTTTATAAAAATTCTAAAAATAAAAAAAACAGAAAAACCATGCGAGTAGAACCGGGAAAAAAAGTAGCAGTACACTACATACTAAGAGCCGATGGCCCAGAGGGCGAGGTAATAGAACAAACAAAAACTACAGACCCTATGGAGTTTGTGCTGGGTCAAGACCCTATGTTGCCCAAATTTGAGCGTGCGCTACAAGGCTTACAAGCTGGCGAAAAATTTACAGTAGCCATTGTTTCGGCCGATGCTTATGGCGATGAGGACGAAAGTTTGTACATGGAATTTCCTAAAGAAATGTTTATAGGCGAGGAAGGCGAATTTGACGAAGACATGTTTCAGGAAGGCGAAGTGGTGCCTATGCAAACTCCCGATGGACAAGAGGTAGTGGGTGTAGTAGCTGAGGTAAAGTTGAACTCACTTGTTATAGATTTTAACCATCCATTGGCTGGTCAGGACCTGTATTTCGAGGGCGAAATAATTGCCGTAGGATAGTCTCCTCGGTACTAAAAAATTTTCTCAATAATTTTATTGCAACACACGGCAGTGCCTGGCGGCACTGCTTTGTGTTGCATTGCATATAGGCTGCATGGTTTTTCTGTGCCCTATGTTGATAAAGAGATGCAGGGCGTGTGCAACAGTGCGGTCCATCATTTTTATTCGCTGTAGTAAAATTCAAATTTCCACTGTGGCAAAATCACTCTTCAAAACATCGGGCAGCACCATCTCTTCTGTATCCACTGTAGTGGGCATCACCTTTGTGTTGCTGCTGGTGGGTTTGTTGCTCACTGTTTTCTTGTTGGGCAACTCCCTGCGCAACCACTACCATGGCCAAATAGTGGTGCAGCTAATGCTACATGATGAAGCCACCGAAAACGAAATACTATCGTTTAAAAAACGCCTGGAGGGCGAGTCGTACACGGCAGAAGTAGCCTACACCTCCAAAGAGCAAGCTGCCGAAATAATGGAAGAAGAACTGGGCGAAGAGTTTGTAGACTTTTTAGGATATAATCCATTGCCCGCCTCTATAGATGTAAAGTTGAATGCGGGCTACAACCAGGCAGAAAATTTAGAGTCGTTAATTGGCCAATGGAAACAAAACAACCTAGTGAGCGAGGTAGTATATCAAAAAGACTTGCTGCAGCAAATGAATGCTAACCTGAGCAAGTGGACACTTGCTCTATCAGTTATAGGTTTGCTATTGCTTATAATAGCCATAGTGCTTATAGTAAATACCATAGAGCTGGCAGTTTTTTCGCAGCGCTTTCTTATAAAAAGTATGCAGCTGGTGGGCGCTACACATTGGTTTATACAAAAACCATTTTTGCGCAGAGGCCTATGGTATGGCTTTGTGTCGGCAGTGTTTGCATTGCTCATACTATTTGGTGTGTTGTTTTACATGCGCCAAGAGTTTAGCTATGTAATAGAAATACTCAAGCAAAATAACAGACTGCTTATACTATGTGGAGGCGTTATTATTATTGGCCTTGCCATATCATGGTTAGCTACGGCCTTTGCTGTGCGCAGGTTTGTGCGCTTGGAGTCAAGCAAGTTGTATTAAACCCAAATTATGCAATTGAAAAATTCTTTTGCATAAGTGATTAAAAAAAAATCCTTTACAACCATCTTTTTATTTCCACCACCGAGGTTAATTGTGGTGCAATAAGTCCATTTAAAAATAGACTTATTCCTTACCCGTGCATGGTTTCGCTTTTGCCATATTTTTCCATAAGCGAACTTTCGAATAAGAGAAACTCTGACCAGCGCTTGTCCACATCTATGCCCTTGGCATACTTGCGTGCAAAGGATAAAAATGTGGTATAGTGTTCGGCTTCGCTTTCCATAAGCGACCTGTAAAATTCGCGCAATTCCAAATCGCTTATTTGCTCGCTAAGCAGTCTAAACCGCTCGCAGCTGCGCGCCTCTACCATGGCTGCAAATAGCATACGGTCTACAAACTGCTGGGTGCGGTTGCCCCCTGTGCGTATAAAGGCTGCCAAGTCGCGCACATAATCGTCTTTGCGCTCGTAGCCCAGCTTAAGGCCACGCTTTTGCAACTCGGTGTGTACCATACCAAAGTGCTCCATTTCCTCGCGGCTAATGCGCACCATTTCGTCCACCATATCAGTATATTCCGGAAAGCGGATAATGCAGCTAATGGCATTGCTTGCCGCTTTTTGCTCGCAGTAGGCGTGGTCGGTAAGTATTTCTTCTATATTCTTTTCTACCAGATTTACCCACCTTGGGTCGGTGGCCATTTTAAGACCCAGCATTACTTTTTTCTTCGGTTCCATTCATTTGCAAAAAAAAGACATTGTGAGCGAAAAAATAATTATACCCAAAGAATAGAACAAGTTGGGGCAAAAAAGATATAACTTGCACGTGTATAATTCTAAAAAACTAGGCCATGTCGGTAAAAATTCTGATAGTAGAAGATGAGAGCATAGTGCGCAAAGACATAGAGCGCAGCCTTACTAAATTGGGCTACACCGTGGTGGCCCAAGCCGACAATGGCGAGAAGGCCCTGGAGCTAGCGCGCGAAAAAAAACCCGACCTTGCCCTTATGGACATAAACATAAAAGGCAATATGACGGGTATAGAAACTGCGGAGGCTATAAAGCAGGAAATGGATATACCAGTAATATACCTTACCGGATTTAGTGACGACTCCACACTGGAAAAAGCAAAACACACAGAGCCACATGGCTACATCATTAAACCGTTTAAAGAAGTAGACCTGCGTAGCAACATAGAAATGGCTATGCACAAACACAGCCAGGAGAAGAATGTAAAAGTGGAAGTAGAATTGTTGCGCTCGCTTACCAGTTTTAAATCATCGGCCGAGTATCTTTTTATAAAGCACGCCAGCAAGCTTTTGAAGGTGAACACCTCCGACATATACTATGTGGAGGCATTAAAAGATTATGTGCAGGTGCATACAACAGCGCAGCGCTATACAATACACGCTACCATGAAAGATGTGGAGCGCAAGCTGCCCAAAAATATTTTTCAGCGTGTGCACCGTTCGTTTATAATAAATATGGACAAGATAGCCTCCATACAAGGCACAGAGCTGGTGGTGGTAGATTTAGACAAAGCCATACCTATAGGCAATTTGTACAAAGACGATTTTAGTGAGCGCGTTAACGTGCTATAACGCACCGCATACTTTTCGCGATTCATCGGTTTACTTCCAATTAATAACGCTACCATAACCCCATATGGGCAGGCTGGAAGAGAAGTCTGCTATTTAGTTTTTGGTTGGATGTAAATGAATAAATTTCCCTCAATTTGCAATGCAAAACCTGAACTTCCCTTCCCTTTGGAAAGGGTGAGGGATGGGATTTTTGCCGCATACAAACGGACATTTATTTACTAGTTTTGGAAAGAATGTTAGCGCGTTAAACGTTCACTCCTAGTGACAATTTACACATGTGCTAGTTACATTCCCGGCTTTCCTTCCAGCACCTTTATCACCTTGCCGTTGTCATACTCTTGCTTAAGCCTTACCTTGCCTGTGCGTTCGTCATAGCTGGTATATAGGCCGTGTAGTTTATTGTTTTTGTAGTGGCTCTCTTCTATCACCTGGCCCTTCTCGTTGTACACCACACTCTTGCCATCCAGCTTGCCCTCTATGTAGTTGCATGTGCGCATAGGCCCGCCAAAAGGAAAATAATATTCCCACTTACCATCCGGTTTGCCATTCTTATAACTGCCTTTGGTAGTTACTTTTCCATTGGCATTATAATCTTCAGATGGGCCGTTAAGTTCTCCCTTGGTATTGTATGTCTCCTTGCGATCAGGTATTCCCTTCTCGGTCCAGTAGCTCCATGCGCCTGTCTTTATATCGCCTGTTTTAGATGTGTTGGTAGAGTCGGGCATTTTATACAGCTCCTTCCATTTTTGAGCTTCTTTGTCGGTGCCTTGGTATATAGTCCACTGGCCTTGGTATTGGCGCACACCATTGGGGAAAAATCCTTCCCACTTGCCATTCATTTTGCCCGCTGTATAGTTGCCTATATCTTTTGCATTGCCATTTTCATAGTAGCTTTTCCACTCGCCTTCTTCCAGGTCGTTTTTAAAATTGCCTTCCATAAGCAGCTTACCATTTTCAAACCAGTAGCTCCACTTGCCATCCTTCTTGCCCATTTTATAGGTGCCTTGTTTCCACTTTTCACCGGTAAAGTATTGGTAGTTCCACAGGCCATTCATTTTGCCTGCGGTGTAGTTGCCCCAGTAGTGCTTGTTGCCATTGCCATAGTAAAATATCCACTCGCCTTGCTGCACATCGTTTACAAAATCGCCCTCCATGTCCTTAGCGCCTGTTTCTATATTCCATAGCCAGTGGCCATCTTTAAGCCCTGCTATGTAGTGGCCTTTCGCACTTGTGTTGCCATTGGTAAAGTATTCGTTGAACAAGCCATCCAGTACACCTGCTTTGTAATTGGCTATGCGCTTAAGCTTGCCAGAGGGAAAATTTTCTGTCCACTCACCATTCTCCTTTCCCATGGCATATTCGCCCTTTACCTTTACACTACCGCCACTATAATATTCGCCATATACACCATGCAACAAACCGCCTGAGTAGTTGGCAAATTTTTTAATTTTTCCTGAGTCAAAATTTTCTTGTACTGTTCCCTTACCATTTGCTACCACTGCCTTTTTAGGAGCCGTGCACATGGTCAACAGATACATGGCATCAGGCTTATACTCTTCCACCATAAGTGTGTCGCCTTCTGGAAAAAAATAATTCCACCGGCCTATTTTTTTTCCATTTTTAAAAGAGCCTTCTTCTACCAAAATACCATTGGCCGAGTATGAGCGCTGCACACTGTCTTGCATATCATTTTTAAAATAACCCTCCACCATAAGCTTACCATTGGGGTGGTAGCGCATTACCTGTCCGTTTAGTTTTCCTTTTTTATAATGCGTCATTTCTTGCAAGGTGCCATCAGCATAAAAATAGCGCCACAGGCTGTCTTCAAAACCACCTACATAATTGCCCTGGCTGCGCACTTTGCCGTTAGGGTGATAGTCTTTAAACTCTTGCACCTGCGCTTGTGCAGCGCATGCCAGAGTAATACATATAAAAACAAAAGTTGATTTCATGAATACAAATTTCCTTTTTTGTTGGGCTAATAGCAGCAACGTTAAGAGTGTAAAACTATTTGCAACACCTATAGAAAATTTGTAACAAGCGCAGCAATTATGAACAAAGCAACAGTTGTACCCGATGAATATGAGTGTTAGAAATGATAGAAAACATTTTGGCCCAAAAAAATGGCCGCAATGTGGCTAACCAACTAAAGTAACAGGCACTGGCTATAATGCGTTAAGCATGCGCCAGAGATGCCCGTGTGAAGAGGCTTGCTGTTTTAGGCAGTTGCAAACTGCCTGCATAACACACACGAGTTACGCTGCGCTAAACTCGCGCGATGGGGGTTTTTAGAATTACCCCATAGGGGCAAGTCAAATGTAGGGCAGTTATTTCAAAAATGGAAATTGCTAATTATTCGAAGTAGTTTTTTTTCTTAACTGAAATAGGAAAATTTATTTTCACAATTTGTGTTGCATAGCCAACGCCACAAAGAATTGCCCAAAA
>JANOXJ010000146.1:0-1537 GCA_031418455.1 Flavobacteriales bacterium
GTTGGTGGTTGCATTCCATGCATTTAGTTCCAATGTATAAGAATTGCTTTCTTTAAAGTGCATGAGGTGTGTTATAGATGTATTGGGAGCTATGTTTCCGTTAATCGAATCTAGTGTAAACACCAATATAGAGTCTACAGCGTTGGTATTGTATTCTGCTGGAGAGCATGCGTAGGCAGCGGTAAAGCCCCAGCTTAACGCACTAATATTGTGCTCCTGAAAAGAAATTTTAATGGCGGCATCAGTAGAAAAAATAGTATCGTTGGTCGTAGCTATAAATTGTTCGTTGTCGCCATTGCCTGCCGTGGCTTCGTTGAAGGAAGTATAAAAATATAAAGGCCTAAGATCACCGCATGGGTTGCAGCGAATGAAAGTGATAAGGCTAAGAAACAATATAGCACGTAGCATTTTATTTTGAATTATTTTCAAATATAATAAATGCAAGAGCCGTAGGCTCGGTTCATCTTTTAACCCAAATTATGCAATTGAATATTTCAGAATAGTAATTTACAAAATTTCAAAATGCAAGAGCCGTAGGCTCGATCCATCTTTTAACAACGGATTTCAATCCGTTGTGATAAGTAACCAAACACAAACAAGAGAGCCATAGGCTCGGCCCATATGGGCTAGTGAATATATGTAGTGCCTACTGCACTTTGCTATGCACTTCTGGTGCTTTTACCACAGGACTAAAGTCCTGTGTTGCTAAATGAATAAGCGCCAAAGGCTTTATAAGTCAATCGGCCATTCATAAGAGAAAAAAATGTGAGCAGTCATGATTGGCATATATGCGACTGAAGAGATTATCTATTTAAGTATTTCAAAATCCCATGGCTTCATTTCTAACGTAACTTTTGTTGTCACATCTACGAGTCTTTTACCATTCATCGAAGTAAGCTTGCTCAGTTTAAGAGCGCTTGGAACATCAAACGAAATAGTTTTTGTCTCATTGCTTTTATTCAGCACCACTATTATTGTTTGTCCAAAATAGGTGCGGGCATATACCCAACTTGTATCATCGCTATAGAGAGTTATAATGTCGCCATAAATAAGCGCCATGTTTTCTCTGCGCAGTTTTACAAGTGTGCTCTCCGCATCAAATAGTTTTTGTTGCCAGGCATTCCAATCATCAAAATGCATCATTCTGCGGTTGTCAGGATCGTTGCCGCCTGGCATGCCTATTTCATCGCCATAGTATATGCAGGGTATGCCCGGTGTGGTCATTAAAAATGCGCTTAGCATTTTCATTTTTTGAAATCCTGTGCTGTCTTTGTTTTCAATGTCGCGCGTCCAGCCTGCCAGTTTTGCATCTTCGCTAAATTGAACTGAGCCATCTGCATAGGAAGTAAATCGCGCTCTGTCCTGATTGCCGGTTATGTTTCCCATAAGGTGGTGGCTGCCATAATATTTCATACTCACGTTCATCACACGTTGCAGATTTTCAAAATTGGTTTCGTTTTTTGCAAATGCATCTACAGCTGCATCATATAGGTTAAAATCAAATTGCGCATCAAGCATTCCGCTGCCTATGTAGCTA
>JANOXJ010000147.1:0-2097 GCA_031418455.1 Flavobacteriales bacterium
TTTATTACCGGTCTGCTTATGGCCTTGCCACGCTCTGCTAAAGCATCGGAGGTGGTGGTAAAAAATGTAACCAGCACTCCTTACTTGCAAATGACTTTGGAAGTGCTCAAGCAATTTGAGGTAAAGGTGAAACACAAAAACTTTGAAACATTTAATATAGACGCTGCGCAAACTTATGTGCCGCAAAACATAGCTGTGCCGGGCGACTGGAGCGGTGCTGCGTTTTTACTTGTGGCTGCCGCTTTGTGTGCCGATGCAGGTGCGGTAGTAATAAATAATTTGTCTACCACCATTACACAAGCCGATGCACAAATATTAAATGTTTTGGAAATGGCTGGAATTACTGCCACTAAAACAAAAGATAGTTACAGTGTGCACGCAGCTACTGTAAATGCATTTGAATTTGATGCCAACCAATGTCCCGATTTGTTTCCGCCATTGGCTGCACTGGCAGCATTTGCCAATGGTGTAAGCACTATATATGGCATTAAAAGATTGGTACACAAAGAGAGCAACAGAGCTAAAGTGCTGCAAGAAGAATTTGCAAAAGCTAACATTAGAATAACGCTGCGCGATGACGAAATGAAAATATATCCAAGCGCCATTCGCCCAGCCATTATTAATGCACACAACGATCATCGCATAGCTATGGCCGCTGCTATACTTGGCCTGGCAGGTGCTAAAATGACAATAAAAGGCGCGGAGTGCGTGGCTAAATCATATCCACATTTTTTTGAGGACATAAAGAGTTTAGGTGGCAAAGTAATTGCCTCTTGACAAGTAGGTTTTTTTTATTGTGGAGTACACACACTTACAAATATCTTCGCACAAAGGGTAGAGGTTTTTTTGCCTATTCATTGTATAAAACAAAACAGAATAAACATGCAATTTACAGCAGCTCAAATAGCAGGTATGCTTAGCGGTAAGGTAGAAGGAGATAGTGATGCACAGGTGAGCAACCTCTCTAAAATAGAAGAGGGCAAGCCCGGCACTCTTACTTTTTTGGCCAACCCTAAGTATGTAGAATACATATATACCACAGGTGCTTCGGTGGCTATTGTAGGCAACGATTTTATTGCTGATAAGGCATTGCCTCCCACACTCACACTTATTCGCGTGGCCGATGCGTATGGCAGTTTTGCTAAACTGCTGGAGGCCTACAATCAATTTCGCCAACCAAAACCACAAATAGATGCACAGAGTAAAATAGCTGCTTCAGCTAAAGTGGGAGCAAACATTTATGTAGGTGCTTTTACTTACATAGGCGAAAATGCAGCGATAGAAGAAGGTGTAAAAATTTACCCCGGTTGTTATATAGGCGACAATGTGCGCATAGGAAAAGACACTACTATATACCCCGGTGTGCGCATATATGCTGATTGTGTAATAGGTGCTGAGTGCACCATGCACAGTGGAGTTATTATAGGGGCCGATGGTTTTGGTTTTGCACCCAATAGCGAAAACAACTACAGCAAAGTGCCGCAAATAGGCAATGTAATAATAGAAGACCATGTAGAGGTAGGCAGCAACACCTCCATTGACAGGGCTACTCTGGGCAGCACCATTATACGCAAAGGTGTAAAGCTGGACAACCTGATACAAATAGCGCACAATGTGGAAATAGGAGAGAATACCGTAATAGCTGCGCAAACAGGTATAGCAGGCTCTACACACATAGGCAAAAATTGTATGATAGGCGGCCAGGTAGGTATAGTAGGCCACCTTAAAATAGCCGATGGTACTAAGATAGCCGCTCAAAGTGGAGTAGGCAAAGACATATCAGAACCCAATACCATAGTGCAGGGCTCGCCAGCCTTTGCCATAATGGATTACAAAAAATCGTATGTAGGTTTTATGAAATTGCCAGAGCTAATGGGGCAAATAAAAGACCTTATGAAAAACATGAACGCGGAGAAGAAGTAAGTAGGCTTTTTCGTTTTGATGCTCTAACTGGTCATATTGAAGATTAATCGGAACTAATAACTACTTTTCCGCTGATAGTAGAATGATAAAAAAACTCATCTTCATTATTATACTGAGCTTGCCCTGCATATGGCAACCCCGCCATGGAGTATATTGTCAACCTTAGCAAATTGG
>JANOXJ010000148.1:0-5623 GCA_031418455.1 Flavobacteriales bacterium
TCAAAGTTTACATCATATTTCTTGCGGTCTATTTTCATTTTACCAGAGATTTTAGCACCTGTTACATCAGGAGTTATAGTTACGTTTTCTATTGTCTCAGGATTTGTTTTACCTTTTAAAGTTAAATTACCTGTAACAGTATTAGCTGTAGCACCTGTGATAGTGAATGTAGCAGTTGGGTGGTTAGCAATATCAAAAAAGTCTGGAGATGAAAGGTGACCTATAAGGTTAGCTTTAGAATGGTCAGCCTCATCATAACCATTGTCCAATGGCTCTATAGCAGCCATGTCTATGGTGAAAGTACCACCATTTATTTTACCATCTTTCATACCTACTGAACCACTAGCAATCTTAACGTTACCATCGTGGCTGTATAGGCCAAGCATTTCGCCTTTCCAATGCAATGTGCTGCCGGCAAGGTCTAAGGATAGGTTTTTGTCGCCTTTAAGAATAGCAGGAATATTATCAGTAATAGCAGGTGCCGAAACAGGTGCATCTGAACATGAAGTAAACATAGTAGCTGCAACTAGGGCAGAGGCAGTAATAATTTGAGAAATTTTCATAACTGTTTTAATTTGTGTTTTATTTTAAATGGATTAAAAATTTAATGGCGCAAATATGCCTTGCAGCATTTCCTCGCACACGTGACCTTTGTTAACCGTCCAATTAAATTGTGGTGATATTGATAATTGTTAATTGAAATGTGATATAGAAATTTGAGAGGTGGTTATTAAGGCAAACAAAAAACCCAAGGCGCAAGCCCTGGGTTCAAGTTTATATATTCTTAAAATTGAAAAGTATCTATTAAAGAAGTGCTTCAATTTTTTCTGTCAATACATTTTTAGGAACAGCACCTACGCTTTTGTCCACTACTTGTCCGCCTTTTACAAATAGGATAGTAGGAATATTGCGAATGCCAAACTTGGCGCTTACATCTGGATTTTCGTCCACGTTTACTTTGCCTATTATTGCTTTGCCTGCGTAGTCGTTAGCCATTTCTTCCACTATTGGGCCCACCATGCGGCATGGTCCGCACCATTCTGCCCAAAAATCTATCATTACTGGTTTGTCGCTGTTCTGCACCAGTTCGGTGAAGTTTGCATCTGTGATTTCTACTGCCATTTTTTTATTGTTTATTTTAAAAAAAAAATTATTATCTAAATCGTTATTGCGTTGTGTCAACCATTGGGCCAATAAGCCTTTTCTGTCATTCAGTCGGGTTATTTGCTTTAATGCAGGCACCTAACAAAATGGGAGGGCAAAAGTAGGAGTATAAGAGAGTTGGGCCACATACATTTTTCAATAGTTGACCTGTGGTAGCCTTTTGCCTCATTTTCAACTGGTTTGAGGAACTGAAGCGCTGCCTTTTCCATATTTTTTGTGCACATATATCCACATGACAATGCCTGCCATAATGAACAATACCGAAATGATTTCGGCCTGAGTAAGCTTCATTCCTAAAAAGTCCATTTTGTTGTTTACTCGTATTTTTTCAATGAAAAAGCGCTCTATTCCATTCATTATCAAATATAACGACATAATGACCCCCGGTGTGGTTATTTTTTTGCGCAGCTGCCACAGCACAAAAAAGATGATGAGCGCCAAAGTGGTTTCGTACACAGGCGTAGGAAAAACCGAAGGAACAAGGTGTGTACAATGGTCAGGCTGGTAGGCCGCTTCGCACGGAAATAGGTTGATGCCCTCGCCATTTACATTATGCGGATAGTCGTAGCTCCACAGCCAGTCAGGCGCCCACGACAGCCAGCCGGGTTTAGGGGCGGTGTTAGCTATTCCCCAGTCGCCATCGCCACTTACCTGGCAGCCTATGCGGCCTATGCCGTAGCCCAATATCATAGCAGGAGCGGCACTGTCCATAAGGTGCCATAGGTTTATTTTTTTGCTACGGGCATATAGCAGCACACCCGCGGCACCTATTATAAGGCCACCGTAAACGGTTAGTCCGCCCACAAAATCTTGAAAAGTAGGGCCTTGGAAAAACGCTTTAAATTCATTAGGATTTTCCAGCAAGTGAAACAGTTTGGCACCCAAAAGGCCAAATATGGCTGATGCAAAAGTGATATTGCCGCTGAGGTGGTGCGGATACACATCCATTTCCTGCACAATGGGTTTGGGCAACTGCTGCTTTTTATACTCGTACCAGCGCCATGCGCCAAAACCAACTCCTGCTAATATGCCCAGTATCCAATAGCCTTCTGAAGAGAAAATGTGCTTTTGAGGGGCGCTGCCATTGGCAAACAATTGGCCGCTGTTAGCTATGAGGTACACAAATTTCCAGCCTATAAAAAAGCCAATGGCACCGTTTACTATAATATCTGGCCATTGCGGAGCTGTGCCCACAGTAATGGATTTTTTTTGTGGTTTAAAAAGTCCAATTTGGGCCCTGCGTTTGAGCTCATGTGTGAGTGCCATGCTGGCAAGTACAAAGGCAAGTGCCACAAAAAAACCGAAACTATTTAGCAATTTGGCCCAGGGCCAGTCCACGCCAAACATGTCGTAAAATGCATGATAAAGAGTTGGATACATGAGGGCGAAGAAAAGCCAAATTAGAAGCAAGACAATTTGAAATTTTGAAAAAGTGCTATAAATATTTTTGGAAAGTGCAGTGCACTATAAAAGTAGTGTAGAAAGATGTGGTGGGTTTGGCCCACTGTACCAATAGATTTGACCACACATTTCACGTTTCTAAATATGATGAAAAAACTCTCGATTGTATTGCTAATAGCGCTGTGCCAACTGGCCACGTTAGCACAAAGCACTTTAAAAAGTGGTCCCATGCTTGGCTATGTAGACATGCGCGAGGCGTGTGTGTGGGTGCAAACCGAGCAGGCGCAAAACATAACGCTATACTATTGGCCCAAAAACAATCACGATAAGCTGGTGCCTAAAGTAGCAAGCGCTACTACCAATGCTGAGCAAGCTTTTACTGCCCACCTTATACTCACAGAATTAGAGCCAGGTGTCACCTATGAGTACTCATTTGCAACGCCAGCAGATGGTTTGGCTAAGGTGTATGAACTAACTACCCAACCGCTTTGGCAATTTCGCACCGACCCACCTGCCTTTAGAGTAGCCACCGGCAGCTGCTCTTATACTAACGATGAGCAGTACGACAGGCCTGGCGAACCCTATGGCGGTAACATGGCTATTTTTGATAGCATAGCAGCCAAAATACCTGACATGATGCTATGGCTGGGCGACAACATATACCTGCGCGAGGTGGACTACACGAGCCAAAGCGGAATACTCTACCGCTACACACACATGCGCTCGCAGCCGGCTATGCAAAGGCTTATGCAAACATGTCCGCACTATGCCATATGGGACGACCACGATTATGGACCCAATGATGGAGATGCAAGTTACCTGCACAAAAACTGGACATTGGATGCATTCAAAATGTTTTGGGCCAATCCCTCTTATGGTATTCCAAATACGAAAGATGAAAACACCATAACTACTCAATTTAAATATGGCGATGTAGATTTTTTCTTGCTTGACAATAGAACCAACCGTGTGGTAAATGGCATACAACTAACTGACAGCAGCACTATTCTGGGCAAGGAACAAATAGACTGGCTAATACAAGCACTTAAATACAGCAAGGCACCCTTTAAAATGATTGCCATGGGAGGTCAGTTTTTAAATACTGTAAGCAAATTTGAAAACTATGCATGTTACGCAAAAGAGCGCCAATGGATATTGGATGCCATAGAAAAAAATAATATTACAGGAGTAGTTTTTTTAACGGGCGACAGGCACTGTGCAGAGCTGAGCATGATAAAACTGAGCAACGGAATAGAAGTGTATGACCTCACCGCATCGCCTTTTACAAGCAAGGCCTATGACAATGCCAAAGAAGAAAACACACTGCGTGTGCCAGGCACGCTGTATGCCGAGCGCAATTTTGCCACGCTTGATTTTAGTGGTGCACTAAAAGCGCGTAAGCTTACCATAACATTGTGGAATGCGAAGGGCGAAAAAATGTGGGCGCAAGAAATAGAGCAAACAAAATCTAAATAGCAGTAAACAATACACTCATTGCAATAAGTATAAGCAGCATTGAATTTCTCTATTCAAAAATTAGGTGATTACATGGCGAAGAATTCCTTCGCGTTGCTAAGCTATGCAGTGTTCTTTACCTTGCTTCTGTCCACCATGGTGCAGCAAGGTTTATTTATGGATGGCCTTATTTATTCTGCAGTGTCGCACAATATGGCCAATGGTATTGGCACTTTTTGGACACCAGTTTTTTCTACCACCACGCTCAATCCTTTTTACGAGCACCCTCCACTTGCACTAGGTATGCAAAGTGTTTTTTTCAAACTATTGGGCCACTCTTACCTGATAGAAAAAATGTACTCGCTGCTTATGGCATTGGCCATGCTTGCACTCATAAAACAAGTGTGGAAAGAAGCGAGTGGAGATGACAAAACCCAGAGCAGCGGCTGGTGGATGCCGTTGATACTGTGGATTACAGTGCCTATTTGTTTTTGGTGTTATCGCAACAATATGTTGGAGAATACCATGGCGATGTTTTCAATGCTGGCGTTTTATATCCTATTCAAACAAAGAAACAATGCGCGCATTTTTTCTATGTATCATGTCCTGGCAGGTGCTTTTATTTTTTGCGGATTTTTATCTAAAGGATTTCCTGCTATGTATCCGTTGGCAGCGCCATTCATTATTGCCTTGTGCACGCGGTCGGTTACTTTGGGCAGAGGCTTCTATTTATCCGTTCTTACCACAGTGGGGTTTTTAATGGTAGCAGCATTGTTTTATTTCACTACAGGCTTTGCCGACAATTTTAAAAACTACTTGCAGGTGCAAGTATCACCTAGTTTAACAGGCCAAACTGTAGTAGGCCGCAGAACCATTTTGCTGGAAGTGTTGGCCATGCAAGTGTTGGCGCATGTAGCATTGGTTTTGATTGTGTATGTAGCGCACAAAAAAATAGTGAAGCAAAAAAATGAGTTGACCTCTACACAAAAAGGCTTGGCCTGGATGTTTTTGTTGGTGGGTTTAAGCGCCTTGCTGCCCATGCTCATTAGCCCAAAGCAGCTGGGCTTTTATATTATGCCTAGTTTGGTATATTTTAGTTTAGCGCTTTCCATTTGGCTATTGCCTATGGCAATGCAACTTACCGAGCGTGCAAAAAATTGGAAATACAAAAGAACATTTAGCATTGCCGTAGCTTCACTTATTGTGGTTCCGTTTTTAGTAGCAGCCATTTTTTTTGGCAAAATATCAAGAGATAAAAATCACTTGCCTGATGTGATGGCCATAGGCAATGTAATAGGGCCACACGCCACCATTTCTGCCTCAGAAGCGTTGTATCCTGACTGGAGGCTTATGGGATATTTTCAGCGGTTTTATTTTATAGCCTTCGACAGAAGTGGCAAAGAGTTAGAATATTATATTTTGAAAAAAGACGAAGCAATACCTGAGCACTATGAGCAAGTGGAGTTGGATTTAATAAGTTTGAAACTTGCAAAAAAACAATGATTAAACAACGCAACGCGATGATAGAAAAGTGGGTTCAAAAATTTCATGCCAGGCCATTAAGAAATATTATTCTTATAGCTTTAGTGGTGCGTTTGTTGGC
>JANOXJ010000149.1:0-2434 GCA_031418455.1 Flavobacteriales bacterium
TAGTCATACACTTGGTTGCACCACCCAAACTGAAAGGCTATACGTTGTTCATCGCCTGTCCACAGAAAGGTAAGAAAGCATTGGTTGTTAGGGTCCACGCCATTAAATATAGCAGAGTTTATGGTAGCATTTTTTTCAAAAGTTCCCTCGCTGAAAAATCCAAAGTTGACTACGTTGAGCACCGCTACTCCTATATCTGTGGCAGACTCTGTGGCAGTTTCATCGCCATTGGTGTATGTGGTTTTGGTCCATTTTTCTATGGCATAGCGGCCTTCTTGTTTTTCTATAAACTTGTTGGGAGCTTCGCTATCATCTTTTAGGCACGCCACCATGCAAGTGGCAATAGCTATATAAAGCAGTATGTTTTTCATGTTGTTGTTATTCAGGATTTACAAGGTTTATACAAATACCCACTTTCATTTGCAATCCGCTCCAGCCGCTCTTTACCATTTCTTTTTCTTCCAATACATAGTCTGCCGGCCGGTTTATATAATCATTCCAATCCACTCCTATGTATTCCAAATCGGTGTTTATAGTTTCTGTAATGATGTCTCCTGCAAGCTCATCTCTATACGCTGCGGAGTTGCCTCCTTCGCGCTGCTTATCCATGTATAGGAACAACCACAGGGTGCGGTTCAGTTTATAGCCAAGCCTTAGTGCAGGTTTGGCAGAAAGGCGCGAGGCATGGTACACGCCATTCAAATAGTTTTCGCTGCCCAAACTTTTTGTACCATCAGGATATTGCGTATAGCACTCAAGCTTGTCGCCCATGCTAAAAGTGAGGAGGCCAACTAAGTAGGCAAAAAATTTATCGTTAGACCAGCCAAGGCCCATTCCAATGTCTAAGTCTTTGCTTTTAAAATCCATCACACGCTTATTGCCATTATTAAATTCTGCTTCAGCGTGGCCATGCAGGGTGTTGTAGGTTACTTCAGAATAGTAGCTCTTGGTCATAAAGTTTAAACCTAAACTCAAGCTTGGGCGCATTTTAAAATGCGACAAATCTGAACTAAGTGTAGAGGTATTTAAACTATTGTAGTTGGCCGCAAAGCGGTCAAAACTGCTTCCGTTTTTACCCGTCATCATTCGGTCGGGGCCTGCGGAAGGGTAAAAATTAATACCACTGGTAAAGCCTATGCTGTATTGAGCCTCCGTTGTTATTTGAAAGAGTAAGGCGGCAAGTAGAAATGTAAAAATTTTCATAAAGCCTGTAAGTTTTGGTTTATTCAAAAGTATTTGAATTTGAAAGCAAAACAAATAAGGTAAATACCTCATTTTTTTTCTCTCTAATCATAAATAACAAAAAAAAACCGCTGCAAAATTTTGCAGCGGTTTCTATTATCGTTTTTGAGAATGTTTTTCTTTTCGCGGTGAAAAGAAAATTATCCTGCTATGGTGTCATACGTCACCATGTATTCTTTATCGTCTTTAAAATATTCTAAACCTAAGTCTAACCATTCTTTAGCAGTGCCTTTGTTGCCATTTTCGTTCATTATGCCAGCATACAGCATTATGGCGCTTTTCAATAAGTTGAGTTGTTCTTTGGTTTTGCCGGCAGATTTTTCTAATAAAATAGACATGGCTTTTTTAATAGAAACTTCTGATTCTTTTTTGCTTTTCATACCGGCATACGAAAGGCCCAACATTAAATGAGCACCAGCATCTTTTTCATCTAAATCTATAAGTTGGTCGTAGATGGTTTTGCTTTTAGTAAATTTTTGAGCATCAAATTGCGACTCTGCTTCGTTCATAGCAGTGGTGCGTATTTCAGCAAAAAAATCTTCATAGTCTACACCATATTTTTTTTCCTTGTCTTTAGCTCCATACTTGCTCAGGTACTTCATAGCATTTTTAAATGCGTCAGGATATTTTTCTTTCATTTCATCCAACTTGCTTATTTCAAAATAGCACATGCTGGTAAATAAGTATGGAAGCGGATCTTTTTTAGTTTCGTCCTTTAGCGTATAGCCTTCGGCTTTGTAAAGGCATTTTTCGTATTTTTCATCCACAAATAAGCTAAGAAGATCCTTATAATCTTTGTCGGTTTGTGCAATGCCACTGGTGGCCATGCTAAAAATAAAAAGTGCAAAAGAGAAAAACTTTTTCATGTATTATGGTATTTGAATTGGGTCGTTTTCAAAAACGAGGCCAACTTATTTTGAGGGTACTATTTTAATGCAAAAATGAGCAATTGATTGCGTAAGTCAAACAACATAGTGAAAGAACCTGCTGCCGAGGCACAAAAGTGGATGAAAAGCCGTGGCTGGAAACCCCAAAAATTTCAGCAGGAGGCCTGGAATGCCTTGCTGGACGGGCAAGAGGGCTTGGTGAATGCGCCCACGGGCAGCGGCAAGACCTATTCGTTGCTTTTGCCATTTATTACCCAATTTGCAGGCAGCAAGGAGAAGGTGACCGGTTTGCGCATGGTGTGGCT
>JANOXJ010000150.1:0-6750 GCA_031418455.1 Flavobacteriales bacterium
TTTAAAGACGACCGCATGGATTTGGTAATGACCAAAGAGCCTGAAAGCATTCTTTCTAAGCTGGAAGAGATAAAGGTGAAGTATGACGGTGTGGCCTTTTTGAGCTAAAAAACTTGCGCAAAACTATTTGCTGTTCTTTCCACCACTGCCATAGCACGCAGCGCCTCTAACCCACCCGCTTTAATCAAAAAGTTGAAACTGTTTAAAACTTAGCGCCTCTGCCCTGCCCTTAGCTGCGTTACTTTGCCTGCAAATAATTACCTCCTCCAATGAATGTTTTAATACTTGGCTCGGGCGGGCGCGAACATGCATTAGCATGGAAAATAACGCAAAGCTCACTCCTGTCCAATTTATATATAGCCCCCGGCAATGCTGGCACTACAGCATGTGGCACCAATGTGGACCTTAGCGTTACTGATTTTAAAGCCATCAAAAAATTTGTACTGGAAAAAAAAATAACCTTGGTGGTAGTAGGTCCTGAACAGCCATTAGTAGAGGGTATTGCAGACTTTTTTGCAGCAGACAAAGACTTAAAAGGTGTAGGGTTAATAGGGCCAAACAAGCATGCAGCCCAACTGGAAGGAAGCAAAGACTTTGCTAAAAAGTTTATGCAGAAATACAATATACCTACAGCCAAATACGCCACATTCGAAAAGAAAACTCTCAAAGAAGGACAAGAATTTTTAACCACACTGAAAGCACCCTACGTGCTAAAAGCCGATGGCCTGGCTGCGGGCAAAGGAGTACTCATATTACAGACACTTAAAGAAGCTCAGCAGGCTCTGAAAACGCTGCTGGACGGGCAATTCGGTGCTGCTAGCAGCAAAGTAGTAATTGAAGAATTTTTGAAAGGCATAGAAATGTCGGCCTTTGTAATTACCGATGGCGATGCTTATAAAACACTGCCGGAGGCCAAAGATTATAAGCGCATAGGCGAGGGCGATACCGGCCCAAACACCGGAGGCATGGGCGCTGTAAGTCCTGTGCCCTTTTGCACGCCTGAGTTTTTAGACAAAATAGATGCGCAGATAATAATTCCTACCATGAAAGGCCTGAAAGCTGAGGGCATTCATTACAAGGGCTTCATATTTTTTGGAATAATAAAAGTAGCCAACGAACCTTATGTAATAGAATACAATTGCCGCATGGGCGACCCGGAAACAGAGGTGGTAATACCCCGCATTAAAAGCGATATATTAAACATACTAGAAGGTGTAGCAACCGGTACACTGGGCGAGCACCATATAGAAACCGACCCGCGCACAGCTACTACGGTAATGCTAGTGTCCAAGGGCTACCCGGAAGAATATGACAAGGGCAAGGAAATAAAAGGGCTTGATACAGTGAGCGGAAGCATGCTGTTTCATGCAGGCACCAAGCTGAACAAAGATAAAGTGGTAACCAATGGTGGCCGAGTAATAGCCATTACTTCCATGGCCAATCAAATGGAGGAGGCGTTAGAAATAAGTTTGAAAAACGCTGAAAAAATCAGCTATTCCGGTAAAACATACCGCAAGGATATTGGGCATGATTTAAAAAAACTTTTAGTAAAAGCATAAGCCAGGCAAAATCGGATTGCATTGTTTCCAACTGCGATTTCTAGCGCGTTTCCATATTGGATGCGGTTCTCGTTTTCTTATTTCAATTCTTAATTTGCTCCTGGCCTTTTAGTTAAATTTCTTATAATAAATCAGATAACAAACTCTCAACAACGCATCGTTGCATACTTTTGGAACAATAGTGCCGTTGTGAGGGTTAAATACATGAACTTTCGGGTGTGTTGCACGTACTGTGTATATTAGCACCAACACTCCCGTTTTTTTACAACTGCCTAACATACTTAATGAGCAACTCATCCGCATATCAATCACTCATTGCACGCCTCGATGCGTTTATTCGCAAGTACTACAAAAATCAAATGATTCGTGGTGCTATCTATTGCGTGGGCGTTATTGTAGCCACCTATTTGCTTGTTACGTTATTAGAATATTTCGGGCGGTTCAACATACCCATGCGTACATTTTTGTTTTGGGCATTCATTGGCACCGTTGGCTTTGTGGTGGTTAGGTTTTTTGCAATACCACTTTTCAAAATGTTTCGCCTGGGCAAAACCATAAGCCACGAGCAGGCAGCACAGATCATCGGACAACACTTTCCGCATGTGCAAGACAAGTTGCTCAACACACTTCAGCTAAAGGAACGTGAGGATAAAAATGAAGACAACTCGCTTTTGGAAGCGAGCATAAACCAGCGAATTGCTGAGTTGCGCCCCGTGCCTTTTTCAAGCGCTATAGACCTTCGCGACAATAAGAAATACCTGAAGTGGGCATTGCCACCTCTATCCATTTTTCTTATTTTACTTTTTGCTGCACCCAGCCTCCTCACTAAACCAACCGAGCGTTTAATTAAGCACGGACAAATAATTGCAGAAGAAGCTCCCTTTACAATTTCGGTATTAAATGAAAAACTAGAAACAGCTGAAAATGCCGACTTTACAGTTAATCTTGAATTAAGCGGAAAAGAAATTCCTGATAAGATATACGTTATGCAAAACGGCCAACAATGGTTAGCCGAAAGAGAGAATGCTGTATCATTTTCATACACGTTCAAAAATGTGCAAAAGGATACCCCGTTTGCGTTTTTCGCAAGCGGATTCTATTCAGACCAATATGAGTTAAGGGTAATTCCAACACCTCGTTTAATAAACTTTACAGTGCATTTAAATTACCCAGATTACTTAAAGCGAACAGATGAGGACATAAACAACACAGGTGATTTACTAGTTCCGCAGGGCACCAGAATTACCTGGGAGTTCGAAACCAAAAATACCGATGCGCTAAGCATACACTTCAACGACAGCACATATGTTCTAAATGGTTCGGACGATTACACATTTAGCCAAACTGCTTTTACTACCAATGTGTATTGGCTGCATACCGCTAACCAATACATAAGCAACAACGATAGCATAAACTACCGCCTGCAAGTAGTGCCCGATGTGGTGCCTATGATAGCGGTATCAGAAGAAAAAGACAGCGCTTCATACAAGCAGCTATACTTCAGTGGCGAGGTGCGCGATGATTATGGTTTCCGCAGGCTCACCTTTAACTACCAGTATACACAAAGAGAAAACTGTAGTTTAGACAATACCCTCCACACCGAAGAAATGCCTGTGACCAAAGAAAACATCACCGATGAATTCTTTTATAACTGGGATTTGAACACGCTTGACCTACAGCCAGGCGACAAGATAAACTACTACTTTGAAGTGTGGGACAATGATGGAGTAAATGGTAGCAAATCTTCTAAAACAGGAGTGCGTGAGTTTGCCGCTCCTACTGAAGAAGAGTTAGAAAAAAATCTTGAAGAACAAAACGACAATATAAAAGATAAACTGGAAGAAAGTATAAAAGACGCTAAGGAGTTAGAAAAGGCCTTGGAAGAATTGCAACGTCAGCTATTGGAGAAAAAAGAAATGAGCTGGCAGGACAAAAAGAAACTGGAAGATTTGCTTAAAAAACAACAAGAGCTTCAGAAGCAGGTGCAGGACATACAGCAGAAAAACGAACAGAAAAACCAGAAGCAAAGCGAGTTCGAAAAGCCGAATGAAAAACTTCAGGACAAGCAGCGCCAGTTGGAAGAGCTCATGAATCAAGTAATGACACCAGAGCTTCAAAAGATGATGGACGAGTTGCAGAAGATGATGGATGAGCTGAATAAAGACGACATTCAAAAAGAACTGGAACAGATGGACCTTAGCAATGAGGACATGGAAAAAGAATTGGACCGTGCTTTAGAACAATTTAAGCAGTTGGAATGGGAGCAAAAAATGGAAAAAACCATAGACAAGCTCAAAGAACTTTCTGAAGAACAAGAAAAACTGGCAGAAGAAAGTGAAAAGAAAGACGCCAAATCGGAAGAGCTTGAGAAGAAACAAGAAGAGCTCAACAAAGAATTTGAAGAGCTCAAAAAAGAACTGGACGAAGCAGAAAAATTGAACGAGGAATTAGAAAACCCTAATCCTATGCCCGATACTGAACAGAAAGAACAGGAAATAGGTGAAGAGCAACAAAAGAGCAAAGAAGACCTTGGAAAAAACAAAAAAAGCTCTGCTTCTAAGTCGCAAAAAAGTGCAGGACAAAAAATGAAAGAAATGGCCGAGCAAATGGAAATGGCCATGCAATCGAGCGAGCAAGAACAACAAGAGGTAGACATGGAAGCCCTGCGCGCGTTGTTAGAAAATATTATTACATTAAGTTTTGACCAGGAGGAACTAATGGGCCAGTTCAAGACTATAGACCAAAAAGACCCCAACTACAACAAGCTTGGCCAAACACAACGCAAGCTGAAAGATGATAGCAAAATGGTGGAAGACTCGCTATTTGCGCTAAGCATGAGAGTGCCTCAAATAAGTGCTGCTGTAAACCACGAAATAAATCTGGTGAACGAAAATATGGAAAAAGCCATAGAGAATATACCTGATAGAAGAACACCAGAAGTAACCACTTCGCAGCAGTATGTAATGACTAGCTTCAACAACTTAGCACTAATGCTGGACGAAGCTTTAAAACAAATGCAAAGCCAGTCGCAGTGCAACAAACCGGGCAGTGGCTCGTGCAACAAGCCTGGCGGCAAGGGTAGTAAGCCCTCCCCTAGCGCGGGCGATATGAAAAAGATGCAACAATCGCTTGCCAAACAATTAGAGGAAATGAAGAAGCAAGGCAAAAACCAAGGCAAGAGTGGTGAAGGTGGACAAATGAGCCAACAGCTTGCACAAATGGCCGCCAAACAATCCGCTATTCGCAAAGCTGTAGAAGAAAAAGCAGCAGAGCTAAATGAAGATGGTAGTGGCAATGGCAACGAAATGAAACAAATTGCCAAAGACATGGAAGAAATTCAAAAAGATATTGTAAACAATCAAATAGACGAAGAAACACTGCGCAAGCAGCAAGATATAGAAATACGATTGCTTAAAGCTGAAGAAGCTGAGCGCATACGCGGCCAAGAAGAAAAGCGCAAAAGCAACGAGGCACAGGATTATCCAACAAGTAATCCAACCAAATATGCTGATTATATTCGCAGAAAACAACAAGAAACCGAATTGTTGAAAACTGTTCCACCATCATTGAAACCATACTATAAGGAAAAAGTAAATTCGTATTTCAACAAACTAGGCACGAAATAACTTTCTTTGCAAAGCCCACAAAAAAATTACACATATGCCATCAGCAAAACGCACACTTAAGTTTCCTTCCATATTAGAAAACATTCATATTGCCGAGCGCCTTATTGATGATGTTACTGCAGAGTACCACGTTAAAGAAGACTATTATGGCGAGTTGCTTATAGCAATGACCGAAGCGGTAAACAATGCCATAGTGCATGGCAACAAATTGGATGCTTCTAAACAGGTAATCATCACCTTCGACATTATTGATGAAAAAATTATGCGTTTTATTGTAGAAGATGAAGGTCCTGGTTTCGATTATGAAAATCTGCCAGACCCTACCGCTCCGCAAAATCTTGAGAAGCCACATGGCCGCGGTGTATTCCTAATGCGCCAGCTAAGCGACTCGTGCACATTTGAAGGTGGCGGCAGAGTGGCCATTATGGACTTTGCCGTATTGGAAGCACAGCCTGCATAAAACTATTAATCATAGAAAAATATTCACTTGAATAATGGCGACTTTGGGTCGCCATTTTCATGCAACATTAACGCCCATGCAAAATACAATTCACTTTTTTTTCACCGATATAAAATATAACCTGGTCCAACGCTCTTTGCTAAAAAAATGGATTACCTCGGTAGCTAAAAAAAATGCTAAGACAATAGAAAATATAAATTTTATTTTTTGCAGTGATGAATATCTGCTTCAAATAAATCGCGACCATTTAAAGCATGATTATTATACCGACATTATCACCTTTGATCTGAGTTTAGACAAGCACATTGTGTCTGACATTTACATAAGCGTAGACCGTGTGCGCGACAATTCTAAATCTAATAGCACCACTATAAAAAACGAAATGCACAGAGTAATGATACATGGAGTACTACATCTCTGTGGCTTTAAAGACAAGTCGCCTGCCGACAAAAAGAAAATGACAACACAAGAAGACATTAGTCTTGCACTATTAAATAAAATTTCAGCCGTCAAATAATTTTATTGGCGACTATTCTTAATATCACAATTTATATTCCTTCTTCCCTGGCTCCATTGAACAAAAAATATTTTTGATGTATCACCATCCAAATTGCAAAGTGCTATTTTGAATTATTCACACAAATAAGTCTTTCCTTTGCAAAAGGATTTTAGCGGGTATTACATACTGCCCGCTACGAGATAAAGACGACATGCACAAAACATATGACATAGTGGTAGTAGGTGCCGGCCATGCCGGCAATGAGGCAGCGGCAGCAGCGGCCAACCTTGGTTCCAAAGTATTATTAATTACTATGGACATGAACAAGATTGGGCAAATGAGCTGCAACCCTGCCATGGGTGGCATAGCAAAAGGGCAAATAGTGCGTGAAATAGATGCCCTGGGCGGCTATAGCGGCATTATTAGCGACCGCTCGGCAATACAGTTCCGAATGCTTAACCGAAGCAAAGGACCAGCCATGTGGAGCCCGCGAACACAAAACGACCGCATGCGCTTTGCAGAAGAGTGGCGCCTCATGTTAGAGCAAACACCCAATGTAGATTTCTGGCAAGACATGGTGCGCGAAATTCACGTGGAACAAGGCCG
>JANOXJ010000151.1:0-13678 GCA_031418455.1 Flavobacteriales bacterium
GCCGGTATGTGGAATCCCATTTCGTTTGTTCGTCACAATTCCATTTGGCTTGCTTCAGAAATGCTGGAGTCCATGTACATGATTTATCCGGAATTAGAAAAACATCTTAACGCTAAATTTTTTCACCCTACAGACTTGGCCCGCATTTTTCCTGATAACAAATCAGCCAACGACTGGGATGAAAAAAGCCTGCGCCCCGAAGTAAGTCAATTCCTTACCGATAAGGAAGATAAAGTAATACGCGAGCGCCTAATTCAACCACACGGGCACTCTTTGGTAACACAAACTGGTTGGTTAGATATGCCATGCTTTTTAAACGCCACCAAAGAATACCTGAGTAAAAAAAACAAGCTTGTAATTAAAGAATTCACTGAAGTTGATGCACAAGAGCTTTTAGAAAAACAGCCGGATACCAGCATAATTTATTGCACCGGTTGGCAACAAAAACACTCCCTGTTTGACTCTTGGGTGAGAGTTATACCGCACAAGGGCCAATTGCTTACATTGCTTATAGATAATTTGCCTTTGAAGCATATGGTGCATTTTGGCAAATTTTTAATTCCTCTAGGTCCCAACCAATATAAACTTGGTGCTACGCATGAGTTGGAGTATAGCACCACAGATATAACCCAAGAGGCACAGCAAGAATTGCTGGCTGAGTTGAAAAAAATTTATATGGGTAACGTGCAGGTATTGAACCAAACCTCAGGTTTAAGGCCCACCATGCACGACCGCAAACCCGTTATAGGTTTTCACCCATTGCATAGTCAAATAGGCCTTTTTAATGGGTTTGGCTCCAGAGGAGTAATGATGGTGCCCTACTTTGCTAATCAATTTATAGAACACATCTGCAACAAAACCGAGTTAAACAAAGAGGCGAACATTCTTAGATACCATAAGAAGTAAAATGGCTATTGAATTACTTTCGTCCACTATTTCTAAAATTAAAGTATACAATCTCAATGGGTGTAAAGAGTTTAATATTTTCTATGTTGCCTCAATCTATGCAGCATAAAATAATAATGAAAAAAACGGGTCACGTTTTTATTCCCAATGTGCCTTTTACAAATGATGTATCTGCTGGCCTATACATACCCCCAAAAAAAGGTATGTGGCAAGAGCGCCTGAGCAAAGCCTATGGACATGAGCCGCAGGTGGTGCGCTGGTACGAGCGTAATCTAAAACCAAATGATGTTGTGTATGATATAGGAGCACATATGGGCTATTTCGGCACACTTGTTACCAAGCTGCAGTCTAATGTGGAGTTTCATGGTTTCGAGGCCAATTGGTTCATTGCCCATTATTTAAAGCTGAATCAGATGCATAACGATAAGAGCCGTTTATGGGCTATAACAGAAAAATTTGTAGGCTCCACGAATAGCAACAAAATGGTAGCTATAGATACATATTTAAAAAATCACAAGTCGCCCACCATATTTCAAATGGATGTGGATGGCGAAGAAATAAACGTGCTATCAGGAGCTAAAAATCTTTTGAATGCCGGCACAGCCATTTTTTTGGTAGAGGTGCATCCCAAAGATTTAAAAGAACGCAAGCAAAGCGAACAGGAATTTGTAGACCTATTTCCACCATCGCTTTACGAGTTGCGCTATTTGCCTAACCTGCGCAACGAAAACTCCGAGTGGAGCAATAGCATATCAGCTCAAGACCGCACGGAAGAATACTACCTGCTGGCTGCACCAAAAGGTAAAATGAGAGTGTGAGCTTAAAATGAGAAGAAGTCTTTATATCATAAATTTAATACTTGTGCTGTGCAGTGCGCTGGGGGCAGTAACCATTTATTTTGGTTTACTGGGCATGATAGCCCTTGCCCTTTTGCAGCCCATTTGTGCCCTCATTTATTGGACCCAATGGAAAAGCCTGTCGCAAAATCCAAGGTTTCATTTGCGCTTGTATACAGCATTGCTAGTGGTTGTGGTTCTTATTGGGGCTGGGTCCTTATTGGTCACTGGCGTTATCGATTTTGAAGAATGGCTAGCTTTGGCAGGCATGGTTCTATCGGGTATAATGGCCATTTATTTTACTTATATTGCCTTTATAATTTATAAAGACCAACACAACAAGCTGCCGGAATTTGATTCGGACATACTAGATTCAGAAATGCTGAATGAGCTATAAACCTTTTTAAGTTGAAACAGTTTTATATTCTCAAAAGCATTATCAAAGACTAATTTTGACCCACTTATTACTCTAAAAAAATAAAGACATGTTAAACAAAAAAGTAGAAAAAGCCCTAAACGACCAAATAAAAGTAGAAGCTGAAAGCAGCCAGGTATACCTAGCCATGGCCTCATGGGCAGAAGGCATTGGTTTTCCGGGCACGGCAGCGTTTTTATACAAACACAGCGATGAAGAGCGCATGCACATGCTAAAGCTAGTGAAGTTTGTAAACGACCGCGGTGGCTCTGCCATTATACCAGCCATATCGCAACCCGCTAAAGACTATAAAAACATCCAAAGCGTATTCAAGTTATTGCTTGAGCACGAAACCCATGTAACTGCTGAAATAAACAAGGTAGTGCACATATGCCGCACCGAAAAGGATTATACCACCGACAACTTTATGCAGTGGTACTTAACCGAACAAATAGAAGAAGAAACCCTTGCCAGCAGCGTAAACGATAAGTTGAAACTTGCCGGTGATGATAAGGGTGCCATATACATGTTTGACCGCGATTTGCTAAGTATGAAATCGCCTGCAGCCACTACCAAACAAGCCTAATTCATAATAAAAATGAGATAAAAACCCCGACTAGTCGGGGCTTTTTGCGTTATTAACTTCAACATAGCACCGTGTAGAACCGAAAAAAATGTATATATAGGTGTAACCTTCTGACCCTAGTTTTGGTACAAGGCGCTTAGCGTTCTGTCCAATCTATGTATAAACTCTATATAATTCTCGCAATTCTTCTGCTGACCAGCGCCTCTGGCGTGGTGCCTCCGCAGGCGCAGTTGCCCGATGATGATACCGTGGCTATGGTACGTGCCAACTATATCTGGCAATTTTCTAACTATAACAACTGGCCCAGCGAAACCAAAAAAGGAAAATTCTATGTTGGCATACTTGGCAACCCCAATGTATTTAGCGCCATGTCAGAAAAATATGGTACTAAACCCATAGGTAGTCAAACCATGGACGTGCTTTCATTGGTAGATATACCAAACAATCAATTCTTGCATATACTGTATATAGACAAATCGAAAAAAACCGAATTAGCTAAGGCTATAAAAGAGTATAAAGACAAAAACACACTGATAATAACCAACTGGGAAGGCGCCATATCATCTGGCGCTCATATAAATTTTAAAAACATAGATGGTGTCATGCGCTATGAACTGGATAAAAAAGGCATGGAGGATAAAAAAATAACTCCCGGTACAAAAATTTTACAATGGGCCATATGATGAAAAAAATATACTTTCTGGCTTTTATCTTAACGAGCTTAGTTGGCGCTGCACAAAACAATGTGCTTACCAACGAGGCTACCAAGCTATGCCAGAACAAACAACTTGATGCAGCAAAAACTAAAATTGCTGAAGCACTTAACTCAGATGAAAAACTGCAGCCATACACATGGTATGTAGCCGGCTTCATTTACAAAGAGTGTTACAAAGAGTTCGATTCTAAAAAGCGCGATAGCCCCTATCGTGAACAAGCGGCTGAATATTTCATAAAGGCCCTTGATTTAGATAAAAAACATGAACATAGTGGCAATATCAAAACAGGTATAAAATACCTTGCATCTACCTACTACAATGATGCACTACTTCGCACGCGCGAATTTGATGAGGCCACAGAAACCGAGCCTGAAAAGCTCTTCAATATGTTCAGAAAATTAATGCGTACTGCAGAGCCTGGCTGTAATTTAAATACTTATGACAAGGAATTTCATCAGCAAGTAGCTCAGCGTTATTTTGATTTGTGGCAAATAAATATTGACAACAATGACCTGCCCGACAAAGCATTAAAACACTATAATGAAGCCATTAGAGTGGACTCTAGCGACTGTATGCTTTATTATAACATTGGTGTATTGCATTATAACCGTGCTGTATTTATGTATCGTAGCATAGGGCCCAATACCGACATGTTTGACCTTATTGATATTCAGATGCGTGCTTCTGATATTATTAAATCTAAAGCCCTTATAGCAATGACTAAGGCAGATAAACTATGCCCAAGTAGTTCTGAAATTTTAAGAGGCCTGCTATATATGAACAAGGCTCTGGAGCGCGACAAGGACATAGAATACTTTAAATCGGAAATAGAACGCCTCATAGCCGAAGGTAAAATGAAAAACTTAGCACCACCTAAGAAGTAGAGCTAAAAAAAAACACCCTAATGTATTCACCCTATACCCCTGCCACATCACGTGTTTTTGCGCTGTGCATTTTGTTTGTATCGCTCTCCGTGAGCTCCATGCAGGCCATTACACCATATGCTGTGCACCCTAATGATAGCGTGCCACAGCGCCATTCATTTATTGCCGCACAACTTTGCCAAGAAAATAAAATGGACGAGTCCATAAAGGAAATAGAAATAGCCATATCCGACAAGGAAGAGTCCCTTGATATGTATACATGGTATGTGCGCGGATTTATTTATAAAGAAAAATTCAAAATAGAAACAACCACTGAATTAAAAAATAGCAGCCGCGAAATAGCTGTAGAATCATTTCTAAAAAGCGAAGAAATGGCTGCTAAAATGAAAGAAGCTACGCTGAACCATAACACCGCATTGAAATACTTAGCATCCACTTATTACAATGATGCGCTGCTGGCAGCGGGCCAATTGATTGATGCTAATGACTTGGTTTGTGAATCGTATTTGAAAAAGTACCACGAATTAGTTGGCAAAACAGAACCGGGCCATGACTTTACAAATGAAGACAAAATGTTTAACAACGCCAAGGCCCAGCGCCTTTATATGCTCTGGTTAGCCCAACCCGAAAACGAAACTTTGTTTAATGCCAGTAAGCAGGCCTTTGAAACTACAATAACCTTAGACCCTACTGATTGCAGCAGCAAATACAACCTTGCTGTGTTGCTACACAATCATGTTGCAAACCATTACAGAACAAACAGCGCTGGCACTTTAGAAAAATGTTGCCAGGGAAAAGAACTTTGTGCAGAAGCCATTCAATGGTCGCAAAAAGCAGTTGAATTATGCCAGCAAGCATATGACTTATGCCCTACTGCTGAAATTAGACAAGCACTAAACGTATGCAGAAAAACTCTAGAGCTTCCTGCAATAGAAGAAATTAAAAACTAAAATTTCCCATCGCATTACTTTGAATATTCGTTTCAGTATATCACGTAGAATAGGAATGGGCTTTGGCCTTCTTATACTTGTTGTATGCATTGTATTCTATATTACCAACAATACACTAAACGAAAGTAGAGAAATAAATAATAGAATTAATAATGTATATGCCCCTTCTGTAAAAGCACTGGACGAATTGAACAACCAACTTGTGCGCGCACAGCAGCTTATGAAACGCTGGAGCATGGTACAAATAAGGGAAGACGACAGAGACCGTACAGAGGTAGTTATAATGTGCGAAGAAAAAATACCCTCGCAACTTAAACTATTAAAAACGCTTTCGCTTCAGTGGGAACCTGCTGATACCGTTCGTTTCAATGCTATTATTAGGCATTATGAAAATCTGAATATTGCCTACAACGAAATAAGAAAACTACTGCATAGTTTTGAAAGTTATCTAGACCCCATGAGTAGTATGATGGCGGAAGATTATTTTGTAGATGGTGGATTAATAAATTCTGAAAGTGCTGTTCTCTATGAAAATCTGAATGATATATTGATGAATCAGCGTAACTCTATGAACGTGGAAATAGAGTTAATGAATAAATCATTTGAAAAACTTAGTTCACTCTTAGTGAACATAGCCATAGGCGTATTAATTGCTGGTTTGTTTATTGCATTTTTCACTACCCGATCCATTGTTAGGCCAGTTAACTCGCTTAAAAGAAAACTTATAAATCTTTCGCAAGGCATCTATTCCATGCACCATACACGCGCTGGCAATGACGAGATAGGCGATATGGCTTTAGCCGTTCACCGCCTAATTACCAACTTTGAAAAAACCAAAGAATTTTCGTTAAGTGTTGGTGCTGGGCACTTTAATGTACCATTCACACCTCTGTCCGAACAGGATGAGCTTGGTCATGCTCTTATTCAGATGCGCAATGACCTGGCCTCTTACCGTCATGAGATGGAGGAAAAAGTAGCCAAACAAACTGAAGAGATAAGAAAGCAAAAAGAACAAGTAGAACTGCAGCGCGAGCGCATAAGCGAAGTGTATAATGATTTGCAAAGCAGTATAGACTATGCAAAAAGGCTACAAGAAACCATTTTGCCCAACGATGCTTATGTGCAAAATATGTTTCCACAATCATTTGTACTAAATAGGCCAAAGGCAACAGTAAGTGGCGACTTTTATTGGTTTAAAACTAAGGGCAATAAGAAAATGGTTGCCGCTGCAGACTGCACCGGCCATGGTGTGCCGGGCGCATTCATGAGTTTAGTGGGTCACAATATTTTAAATCAGGCCAGCAAGGTGTACAACCAACCTGCTGCTATACTTAATACGGTAAATAGATTGTCGGCCGAGGTAATGCGCAGTAATGAGGGCCAACATTTTATGCGCGATGGTATGGACATATCGCTATGTATTATAGATGAAGATGAAATGACGCTGGAATTCAGCGGTGCGCATAACTCGGTATACATTATTCGCAATCAGGAAGTGTTTGAGTTAGAAGCCGAACATTTCAGTATTGGCACATTTGTAAATGGCGAGAAAGAATTTGCAAATAAAAAATTCCAACTCCAAAAAGACGACTGCATCTATTTATATAGCGATGGTTATGCAGACCAGTTTGGAGGACCAAAAGGAAAGAAATATTTACGCAAACGATTTAAAAATACTCTTGTCGAAATTTCTAAATTCGACATGCACATACAGTTGGCAAGATTAAATATTGAACTTGACATATGGCAAGGTGGCTATCAGCAGGTGGACGATGTGCTGGTGATAGGCTTAAAAATATAAGCCATAAAAAAAGACCCACATTAATTCTTTTACAATTAATATGAGTCTTAATCAATAAATCTATTTTAAGTATTATTTACATCAGTCTATGACGGAGTAAACAACTGTTGGTCTACAACATAAGTATCTACCGGATTAATACAAAGAACAGGAATTTGAGCCTCGTTAGTAATTATTTGTTGCTCATAACTACTGCTAAATATGCTCATGAAACTAGCATCAAAGAAATTCATGATACAAATAAGATCGGCCTCTATGCCTGCAGAATATTTCAAAAGTGCGGTAACAAAACCACTCGTCTTTTCCTCAGTTATTTCTACTTCATAAGGAATTCCTTTCTCGTTAAAATATTGCTCGGCAAATATTATATTGCGTTTCAACTGGTTTTGCAAAAACTCATCAGTCTCGCCCGGTGATATTAAATGCACCTTGCTACCAAAATATTTGGCCATGTCAGCTACAAGGCTAAGCTTTTGCTTAGTTTCTTTATGCAAGTCCAATGGCACTACCAATTTATGATAACCATGTGGTCTTATTGGTCGCTCCTGCACCACTATAAATGGCACCATACTCTCGGTTACAATTTTCAAAGCTCTACTTCCGGTAAAAAACTGCATACCACGCAAACCGTGGGTACCCATTATTATAAGATTAGCATCTATTTCTGTAGCTACTTTATCTATGTCTTCAAATATATTTCCTAGTCTTGCTATGGTATTTATTTGAACACCATTTTCACGTTGCACCATTTCCTTAAGTGCTTCCAATTTAAATTTTGCTTCGCTAATACCCTTTTTGTTATCGAGTATGTGCACTACGTTAATGTCAGCTCCTATAGTCTTAGCTACCAGCAGCGCATGGTTTAGCGCATTTTCACTTACTTTAGTAAAATCAGTGGGAACAAGTATTATTTTATCAAAGGCCATATGAAAATATTGTATGAATGAATGTGGTTTTGGGTTTAAAAATCACCAACGCATGGCACAACCAATTTATTGCGCATGGTTAGGGGTCAAATCTAAGTAAATATAGCCATAAATTACTGTTTTTTGGATATCCGCTTCGAAAAAATCTACTCCTGTACAAGTGCCTGCAGGGCTACAAGAGATACTTCAGTACCTCGTTCCTAAAGTTTTCAGGTTGTTCAGCATGCACCCAATGGCCAGCTCCTTCCATGGTGGCAAAGGAGGCCTTTGGCACAGCCTCTGTAATGGCATCCATGTCAGTAGGCAAAATATAATTGCTAAGGCCACCGCGAATAAATAGCGTAGGCACTACAATTCGTTCATGCGGCATTGCATCAATAATAGATTGTATAGTTTGATGCAATACAGGAAGGTTAAAGCGCCATGCCAATTTTCCTGGTTCTGCCCAATAAAGATTTTTGAGCAAAAACTGCCGCGTGCTTTCATCGTGCACATAGTCCTTTAGTCTTTCTTCAGCCACCTTTCGGTTTTCACAGTTTTCGGCATCCACTGCAAAAAGTCCTTTAAAAATTATATCGTGATGCGGTGGATATGCTTTTATGCCCATGTCTGCTACTATCATTTTTTCTATTAAAAATGAACGTGTTTGTGCAAATCGCATAATAGTTTTACCACCCATGCTATGCCCTAGTAAAAAAACATCGCGCAGGTTTTGTTCGGCTATGAGCTGTTCCAAATCATCTGCCATGGCATCATAATTCATTACACCGCTATGTGGTGAGTGGCCGTGGTTGCGCTGGTCTACTATATATACTGTAAAGTACTGTGCAAACTCTTTAGCGTGCGAAAGCCAATTGTCGCAACTGCCAAACAAGCCATGCAGTATGATAAGTGGAGGACCCTGACCGAATGATTTAAAAAACAACTTCATACTTGCCTTAGTTGATGCTTGTACATACTAATTGTGTTTTCTATGCCGTAGTAAAGCGCATCGCTCACAAGGGCATGGCCTATAGATACTTCATATAAGTTGGGAATTTGCAATGCGAAATAACGCAGATTTTCTAATGACAAATCGTGGCCTGCATTAACACCAATGCCCAATTTTTCTGCCCTTTGCGCTGCTTCTATATAATGCAATATTGCCCCTTCCTTGTTGGCCGAGTATTGCGAGGCATAAGCCTCTGTATAAAGCTCTATTCTATCGGTACCGGTTTCTTTAGCTGCCTCCACCATATCTGCATCTGGCTCTAAAAATATGGATGTTCTTATGCCATTTTTTTTCAATTCTTCTATAACCGCTATGAGCATCGATTTGTTTTTTTTTGCATCCCAACCGGCATTGCTCGTAAGCACGTGTGGTGGATCGGGCACCAGTGTGGCTTGCGCAGGTTTTACTTCCAGCACAAGTTGCATAAACTCGTCATTAGGGTAGCCTTCTATATTAAACTCCTTGGTCAAGTGCTGACTCAATTCTCTTACATCAGTATATCTAATATGCCTTTGATCGGGCCTTGGATGCACCGTTATGCCATCGGCCCCAAATCGTTCTATGTCCAGTGCCATCATTAACACATTAGGCACATTGCCACCACGCGCATTGCGCAGCGTAGCTATTTTATTTATGTTCACACTTAGCTTGGTCATCGTTCGTACATTTTTTTTATGCAAAAATTTTTCAATGTGCAAAGAACATAACATTCGTGCACTAAGCAGCAGAAAAAAACTATTTAAAAATGCAATACACCGCCAATTATATTATCGTTTACAGAAAATAACATTCATTTTTGCAACAGCGAATCACTGAATTTTTTTATGACCAACCTTTCTCCTACAAATCTATTGCTGGTAGATGATCACACCCTTGTAACCGATGGTTTAAAGGCACTACTGGGCAACGATGCTAATTTTGAAATAAAAGGAGTGGCACAAAACGGCAAAGAAGCCATAGACATGCTAAAAGCACTAAAAGTAGATATTGTGCTGATGGATGTGGATATGCCGGAAATGAACGGTATAGATGCTGTAAAATTCATTAAAAAAAATCTTCCCGATATCAAAGTCATTATGCTCACTATGCATGATGAAAAGGCTGTAATAAAACAACTGAAAGACATAGGGGCAGATGGCTACTTAATAAAAAACTCGCCCAAAGCAGAACTTATAAATGCCATAAAATCGGTAGCCGCAGGCGATCAATACTTTAGTGAAAATGTGAATGAGGTACTGCAACGAATAGACGAAAAGCCTAGTGTGAGTGCGGAGTTGGAAGGCTTAACAGAAAGGGAAATAGAAATAATTGCCCTCATAGCTCAGGGGTTGAGCAACAAAGAAATAGGCGAAAAATTATTTATATCGCACAGAACGGTAGACACCCACCGCACCAACCTAATGACAAAACTAAATCTGCACAACGTAGCAGGAATTGTAAGATTTGCAATGCAAAATAACCTGCTTCAATAGCAGATTTCTTTTCCATTATTAATGGCTACAATTTAATTCAATCTTAACAAGTGCTAGCATTAAAACTAGCTTCGTGTGGTACTTTTGCACGCTTCAAAAAAAATAACGAGGCTGTAGAACGCATGGGTTATCGCATACTTTCACTATTCATATTAGCATTGGTTCATTTAAGCTCCTTTGCCCAGTGTTTGGTAATAAACGAAGTAATGGTAAACGGACCAGGCCCAAACGATGGTCAAAACGCACCCAATACCGAAGAGTGGGTGGAGCTTTACAACACCTGCAATACTCCTTTAGACATTAGTTGTTTTGTAATAAGCGATGGTGATTTTACATTAACCATACCTTCAGGAACTGTGCTAGCCGCGGGTGGTTTTTTTGTATTGGGCAGTGGCAATGCAGGCATAGCAGTAGACCTAAACTGGGCCGCTTGCGGATGCACCAGTGGCAGCGGTGTAGGTATTTTTTCTAATGCTAACGAGCAGGTGCTTCTTTATAATGACAATGGTACTTTAGAAGATGGCGTGTATTGGGGCAATGGACAGTTTCCTCTAAATATTTCATCAGCTGCATTTAGCGGATGCACACCTGCGGTAATAAACGTAGCATCTCCCACTACAGATTTTGGCACTGTTGCCAGTGGTGGTGGTCAAGGTTGTAGCATAGGTCTTAGTTGCGATGGAGGAAGCACTTGGGTAGAATTTTGCGATCCTTTTATAACAGGCGGTGCTAGCAATGGCAGTGCTGAAATATCTGCAAGTACTACACAAACCACACTGTGCAGTGGCGATTGTATAGATTTTTCTACCATAGGCACTAATGCAAACGACACCTTTAACTGGACTTTTGAAGGAGCACTTAGTGCAACCTCTACTTTACAAAACCCCACCGGTATATGCTATGATGTGGCGGGCATATACGATGTTAGCCTGCAGTTTGATGGAGCATGTGGTTCGCAAACCATCACACTACTTGACTACATAACCGTATCGGGTGCCGTACCTGATATACAACCTACAGGCACTATAAATGCATGCGAGGGCAGCACTGTGTTGCTTGAAACCACCGCCACAGGCAATTTGCAATGGACATTGAATGGCGCACCTATAGCAGGTGCAAACGGCACTTCTTATGTAGCCGATGCCAGCGGACAATATGCAGTAATACTTACACAGGGCAACTGCCCCTTCTCGTCAGAAATAGTAACCATAAGCATACTAGCCCAGCTAGAACCTACCATAATACCACAAGGCCCAATAGTTATTTGTGACAATCAGCCACTAACACTGGAAGCAGATGGCACTTTTGACACTTACCAGTGGCTACTAAATGGTATTGCTATTGCAGGCGCTACATCAGCATCACTATTAGTAAATGCCAGTGGCGATTATTCCTTAGAGGTAGAAATTGGGAGTTGCTCAGGCACTTCTGCACCCACCTCAGTGCTATTTCAAAACGGAATAGATGTGCCCATATCACCTAATGCCAATACCACTATCTGCACAGGAGGCTCAGTAGATTTTAGCACTACAAACAATTTTGCAACATACCAGTGGTATTTAAATGGAAACATTATTGCTGGCGCAAATACCTTTTCATACACCTCTACCACTGCGGGTATTTATACCGTGCAAGTAACTAACGATGGCGGATGCGAAGGTGTGTCTGAAGGAATAACAGTAACAATAAATGCCATTGCAACTCCCGTCATTACATCAACTAATAATCAGTTTTCGTTTTGCGAGGGTAGCAATGTGCAACTTACCACTAACAACATCTACGACACTTACAACTGGTTGCTCAATGGGCAGCCATTAGGATTAAACTCTCAGAATATTACCGCATCGCAAGGCGGCAACTATACTGTGCAGGTTACAGATAACAGCTGTGCCGCCACGAGCGCACCTGTTGCTATAACTGTAAACCCATTGCCACAAATTGCTGTTATTACCAATTCCCCTTTGACTACATGCAACGCCATTGCTGATTTAGAAATAGTATCAGAAGGTAGCGCACAATGGTTTTATAATGGCGAAATTATTCCCAACGCCACAAGCGAAAATATTACAGTGAGTGAATCTGGTGTGTATACCATATTGGTCACTAGCGATGCCGGTTGCACTTCAGAACCCGCTGAAATAATTGTCGAATTTGTTGAGTCACTTAATCTAACCATAACAGCCGATCAGCCACACTATTGTCAGGGCGATATAGCACACTTGAGCATTCAGGGAAATTTTTCTGATATTAAATGGAGCAACAATGTGCAAACCAATACGAACGATGTGGCCATAGGTGGGCAATATGACGTATTTGTAACAGACATAAACGGTTGCACTGGCGCGGCCACTATCGTTGTGGAATTTGACCCATTGCCTTTTGTAGATGCCGGATTAGATACAATAACCGATTGCGACAATGGCGTGCTTCTGACAGGTGTAGGACAAGGCACTCTTTATTGGCAAGCCGATGCCACGTTGGAAGACTCAAACTCGGCCATTACACTGGCCAAACCTTCTACTAATACCGTTTATGTGTTGGTAGCTAACCTGAATGGCTGCTTAGCAAGCGATGAGATATTAGTTGAGGCAAATTGTTCATCGCTATTTATACCCAATGTATTTACACCCAATGGCGATGGTAAAAACGATGTGTTCGAAGTAATAGCCCGCGGAGTAAAAGATTATCACCTACAAATTTTTAACCGCTGGGGTGATATAGTTTTTGAAACCACCGACCCCGATGATGTGTGGACAGGAGGTAAAAACGGATACTATGTTCCTGATGGCACCTACATCTGGATTGTATACGCTATAGATTACAACAACAAGCCATTGCTGGGCGATGGTTCTGGTAGCGGCAATGTAACGGTGCTTCGATAAATTAAGGTGGAATTCTAAACGCTTAGAAACCCAAAGTATTCCGAAGAAGGTTTGGAATAATCCGAACTATCTGTATTAGTTGGGATAATACTAGTGCCAATATCTGTACAAAAAAGACACAGGCTTTTGGTTTTAACCCAGATTGCTCATTAGAAATGAGCAAACGATTAAGCATCTGTATTTCATCGCCTTTACAAGCGATTAAAACAGGCTGCTAAATCGGGATAACCCCAGCTAAATCAATAGTTCGGCTCTCAGCGAGCCTTCTATTGCTTAATCTGGGATTAAGTAAGATCGTTTTTAATCATTGTAA
>JANOXJ010000152.1:0-8982 GCA_031418455.1 Flavobacteriales bacterium
TGAGAAAGTAGTTCTGATTCTAACAGTACCCATGGCAGGGTCTACATCATAATCTACATGGTAGTTTACCTCAGCACCCACAGGGTTGCCGGTACCTACAAAACAGATTTCGCCATCGTAATCGCAAGGAGTAATTCCAACTGTAATTTCGTTTGATTCTCCAATATATTCAGTACATCCTGCACGTCTTGCACATCTTCTGAAAATAGTAGTTTCGGTAATTGGACCTGAATCATATGTTAGACCAGTAGCACCAGCAATGGTGGAGTATACCCAACCGCTTGATGCGCTTTTCTTTATCCAAATTATTTCTAAGTTACCAGCACCACCTGTTGGGCTGGAGATACTTGTAAAGGCAGCAGGATCAAAAGTACCACAACCGCTTTGGTTAGCAGCTATAGTGCCACCGCTTGTTACATTGCTGCAGCTGCTTATTGTAAATGTAATGGTTTCTTCATCGCATAAAGTTCCACCAGCATTGTCTAATGAATAATCTTTTACATTTAAGGTGTAGGCGCCTGGGCCAAGATTTAGTGGGGTAGTATCGTCCAGTGAACGATATGGTGCTGTATTTTGGATGTTATTATTAGTATAACCACCAGACCAAGTAAATTTAACGCTTTCGCCACCGCTTATTAAAGCCTCCACATTCCAAGAAGAAGGTAAAGAGGAAGTTAGAATTGTTGATCCATTTACAAGTGGAGTTGTAGTACCAGTAGCTATATTATAAATGACCAAAGATGTGATGGCATTGTTGCAACACTCATTCACATCTATAAATACTTCGTTTGATTCTCCATCATAATTAGTACAACCTGCTCTTCTTGCGCATCTTCTTAAATAAGTGTCCTCATTTATAGGACCTGGGTTATAAGATATACCTGTAGCGCCTGATATTTGAGTAAGGTTCCAACCTGTGCTTGCACTGCGGTACATCCATATTATTTCTAATGTACCAGATCCGCCAGTTGGGTTAGTGGCAGATGCTATATTGGATGGGTCAAAACCAGGGCAACCTGACTGGTTGCAACATATAGTACCACCTTCAGTTACGTTGCTACACGTGCTGCAAGGCGTTATATCAATGAATACGTCATTCGTTTCACCGTCATAACTTGAACAGCCTGCTCTTCTAGCACATCTTCTGAAATAGGTGTCCTCATTTAATGCTCCGGGGTCATAAGTAAGCCCGGTGGCTCCTGAAATTTGAGTTAAATTCCAGCTTGTGGAGGCGCTCTTATACATCCATATTATTTCTAACGTACCACTACCACCCGATGGGCTAGCGAGGTTAGTAATAACTGAGGGATTGTAACCAGAGCAGCCAGATTGGTCGGAACCAATGGAGCCACCCGATGTTACGTTGTTGCATGTATCATCAGCTGATGCGCTAAATGAAAATACAACGAACAAAGAAGCTGAAATGAATTGGGCGAAACGATGCCAAGAGAAAGCAGTGTAAAACTGTTCCATAGGAAGTTAGGTGTTTGGTTATAATAAAATAGAATCCGTTTAAAATAGCTATTTCACATCTTTAGTAAATGTTTCAATAGCCTTAGCCGTGCGAAATTAATCACATATCTAAGTATTATCCAAATTTATCTTAATAAAAAGTTTGTTCATCGAAAGGCAACCATTAAAAAAACGAACGTACAAAAAACAAATAAGCCCATCATGAGATGGGCTTAAATATTTGAAAATAAGTATTTTAGGCCAATTTTGTTTTTTAGTGAAAAATTGAAAATTGGAACTATTTAATTTAATTTCACCTAAATTTAACTAAATAATGATTTTTTGCTCAAGGAGGACCTTAACCGTGCTGAATAGTTTACCTGTAATATTTTTGAATGATGAGCTGTGATTAAAAGTGTTGATGCGTTTTCTATAAAAGATACTTTTTTAGATAGGTATTTGCTTTCAAATTCCATTGCGTGTTGATTGTAGCTCGTTTTTCTGCAAGTGCCTTTTCAGTGGCTGATTGAGAACTATCTGCGCAATTGCATTTTTTTCTTCTTTTTGCTTTCTTTTTGGTTTTCGAAATTAGGTCCTTATTAATTACTTGAGAGTTACCAGGGTTTTCCTTTTCTTCTATAAGAGTATCAAAATCCTTTTCAGCTTCTTGCTTAAAGAAGGCTATTGCCGAATTTATTTCAAAAATCAAAGTACTATCGTTTTCAAATATCTTGGTTTTTGCTACTGTGCCTTCAGCCAGACCTATGGTTTTAAGCATTTGGCCACGAGCAGTTTTAGCCTCAGCAAGATTGTTTTGGCTTAATGCATAAAGGAAATGCCCCTCATCGTTTTGTATTTTAGTGTACGCAAGAGAAAGTGGGTTGTAGTGGTCCAATGCCCAGGTGCGGTACACTACTATTTTCCATTTATTCTTTATTTCGTCATACCCAACCAGTTTGTTTTCATCTATATATCTGTTTATCTGATCACGAAGGTTAGTGTTGGTTTCTCTTTTTCTATCGTTCAATCTCATTTTTTCCCTAACATATTTTTCATAAGACGCCAGGTCTAAAATGGAGTTTTGCTCAAGGGTGATTAGGTTAAAATAATCTACATCGAGTATTTTTTGATTGAGCGTGATAAATTCTAAATATGCTTCTTTTATATAATCAGTCTTTGGCAATGCAACGCTGGTTTCAACATTTTTCACTGCTGTATTAAGCTTTTCAACTATTGCCTTTCTTTGGGCTTCCTTTTCTATTTGCTTACCATAAAGCGCCACTGCTGTGCAATAGTCTTTCATTTCTGTACGCACTACCTCGGTGGTTTTACTTAAGAATTTTAAATACTCCCCCGGAGTAGAATATTCCTGAGATTTGGCAAGGCATGAAACGGTTAACAGAATAAATAGGGTGAAGATTTTTGTATGCATATTTTTATTAAAAAATTAATTGGTAAGGCTTTTACTAGACAATGGCTCATTTGGTTACGAACCAATAAGGCTGGAACAAAGCAAAAATTGTGAAGGTAAATATGTAGATACTCCTCATTAAAGCAGTATAAAGCTATTATTCAAACGCCTTATAAATCTCTTCTTGTATTTCAGTTCTAATACTAAGGTCTTGTAGTTTTTTGTTCTCAGCATCGGGGTTTACACGATTGCTTAGGAATATATAAACCAACCCGTTAGATGGGTCGGCCCAGCACATGGTGCCGGTAAAACCTGTGTGACCAAAACTTAAAGCCGATGCTGCTCTGCATGTGCTGCCTGTGCCCGGAGTTAGCGATGGCTTGTCGAAACCAAGGCCACGTCTGTTGCCTGAGAAATGACGTGTGTTGAAAAGGTCAAAAGTGGCTTTGCTTATGTATTGGGTGCCATTATAACTACCACCGTTTAAGAGCATTTGCATTACTGCTGCCAGGTCTTGGGCTGTGCTAAACAAACCGGCATGGCCTGCCACACCGCCCATCATGGCCGCACCTTGGTCGTGCACATAGCCCTGCAAGTGTTCTAATCTAAAAGTCTTATCGTTTTCAGTAGGTGCTATATTGTTCTTTGACATTTTGCTCAATGGTTTGTAACCAATACTGCTAAGACCCATGGGCGTATAAAAATTGTTTTGAATGTATGCATCCAATGTTTGGCCAGTCTGTTTTTCTACTATGCGCTGAATAAAGTAATATCCCAAATCGCTGTACTTGTACGTTTTTTCTGCAGATAGGGGAGTGCTTATGATTCGGTTGAAAATGCTATCTCTGTAAGTATCCATTATATACAACCCATCGCACACCTGATTATGGTGCGCACTGTCAAGCGAGCTGCTGTATATGTTGGTGTCCAATTGGCCATCCTTAATTGTTTTGGAATAGAAGGGTATCCAGGGTGTAAATCCTGCACAGTGCGATAGCATGTTTTTAATGACTACTTTGCTGTAAGGATTGTCAGAAGGAATGTCCAGATAATCGCCCAGTGTTTTGTTTACATCCAGTTTGCCCTCATCGGTCAGTTTCATTGCACAAAGCGTGCTCGAAGCTATTTTGGTAATACTGGCCAGGTCATACACTGAGTTTAAATCTACCGGGATTTTGGTCTGGGCATCTAACGTGCCATACGCCTTGTCTAAAACTACCACACCGTCTTTTGCCACTAATACTCTGCAGCCGGGATAAGCGCCTTTGGTTATTCCGCTTTCGGCTATAGCATCTATTCTGGAGAAGGCACCTTCCATGTTTTTAAAAATAACGTTTGATGTTTCGCCCATCATATCTTCCTCATAATCACCAGCCGGACTTCCAGCAGTAACATTATCTATAGAAGAGATAGTATGGCCTGTCAGGTTGGCTTCGTTAGCCCAGCGCAGTTTTTCACCACCTTGTGTAGCAAGGCCAGCAGCAAATTCATATTGAGCAGTGGCAGTAACAGGCAATGAACCATTGGCACTTAGAGCACCCACTAATATTTCAGCAGCTGCCTTGTGTGTTATTTGCTCGTCCTGAAATGCTATTATGATGGATTTAATATTACTTAAATCTTTCAAAACTTCCAGAGCATACGGATTGGCAAACACTGTAAGTATTACTTTGGATTCGGCACCTACTGAATTGAGTATGCGGGCTGATTCGTTGGTTACTCCAAAGTTTTTAGATGGCCTGTTGCTTGTGTTAAGCATACCAGCTATTACAATATCATACGTGCTTAGTGTATCTCTCCACCAAATGCTTTTTTTGAAATCAGGATTTTTGTCCATTACAAATGAGTCAAACGTGAGGTAATGATCCAATACATCGTTGAATTCATTTGGTTTTTCTACTCCAATATTTACTACAGCTATTCTCTTGCCCGATGTATTGTTAAGTGGTAGCACATTATCATCATTCTTTAGCACTGTTATGCTTTGCTCTATCAGCAGTCTTCTTATGTTTTCGGCATTGGCGTTGTTTAAGTCATTGGCTATGTTGCTTACTTTTATAGGTGTGTATTCTGTTAAGCCCGACCACTCTTTGGTTTGCAATATGCGGTAGCAGTGTTGGTCTAACTCTTTCATAGAAATCCAACCAGAATCAATGGCGCTCTTTATTTTTTGTATGGCCAAAGGAATGTCTTGAGAAAAAAGCAATACATCATTGCCAGCCATAAGTGCCATTACTTCCACATCGCCAGGTTCGTAGTATTTGGCTACTCCTTGCATATTCATAGCATCGGTAAACACAAGGCCTTTGAACTGAAGTGTATCGCGAAGCAGGTCAGATATAATCTTAGGCGACAGGGTGCAGGCCAGGTTAGGCGTACTGTCTAACGATGGCACATAAAGATGCGCTGTCATTACGCTACCAAGGCCTTCACTAAATAGTTTTTTGTATGGAAAAAGCTCCAAAGTATCTAGTCGCTCGCAGCCATGCATTACTACTGGAAGGGTCTTGTGCGAGTCGGTATCTGTGTCGCCATGTCCGGGAAAGTGTTTTGCACAAGCCAGTATGCCATTGTCTTGCAAACCTTTCATGTACATAAGCGATTGTGCGGTTACAAGGTGTTTGTTCTCGCCAAATGAGCGATTGGATATTACAGGGTTTTTAGGATTGTTGTTTATATCTACCACGGGCGAAAAGGAAACATTTACTCCTAAGCGTTTGAGTTGATATGACATTTCTTTACCAAATGCATATATCAAACTGTCGTTGCATGTTGCTCCAAGTGTTAGCTGTCTTGGAAAAGAAATGGTAGAGTCTAATCGCATGCCCAAACCCCACTCGGCATCCATGGCCAACATAAGCGGGATTTTAGATTTACTTTGATATCTATTGGTAAGTATGGCCTGACGACCAGGCGAACCTTGCATGAAAATAATACCACCAATGTGATATTGTTCAATAAGGTTAGCTACTTGTGTTGGGTTGTATTCCTTATGCTTTGGGTCGCTCCAGGCGGCTATCATAAATAGCTGCCCTATTTTTTCTTCTAACGATAGGGTTTGTAAAAGCGAGTCGGCCCATGGAGTGGGCTGCGTAAGAAAGCATGGCTGCTGCGCGCGGGTTTGCTGGCCTGTAAGTAAAACAAATGCAAATAGTCCAATTATATTTCTAAGTGATTTCACTGTATTTCCTTTATTTAAATCTTATAATCTACAAAGAGAACAAGATTTATCCAACATTTGTGCCGCATCCTTATTGTGTTTGCAACAACCTTGTGTTAGGTATATAGATAATACGAAATTGTATGGGAATTAAGTTAATTAACTATCCATTTATTTCATGCAAAGCACTGGTGAAACGTGTGAATGAAATCTGAATGAAGTGGACAATGATTGAAACTGCTACACAGCCTAAAAACATGCTATGCAGCATCCTCAAGCGCACCAATTTTTTTCATTATATGACCCATTACAAAATTGAATTGTTCGTCTATGGTAATGTTGGTGTTGTCTATGATAATAGCGTTTTCAGCCTTTTTTAATGGGTCGTTGCTGCGTGTGCTATCATACTCATCGCGCTCGTTTACGTTGCGCAAAATGTCTTCCAACGATGTTTCCACTCCCATGCTTTTAAGTTCCTCAAACCTGCGCTGGGCGCGCACTTTGTTGTCTGCTGTCATAAAAAACTTAAGCTCAGCATCGGGCAGTACTACTGTGCCAATATCACGGCCGTCCATTACTATTCCTTTTTGTTCAGCCATGCGCTTTTGCAAACGAACTAATTTTTGACGAACAGCTTTTATGTTAGACACCGGAGATACATGATTGCTTACTTGCAGCGAACGAATTTCACGCTCCACATTTACACCATTAAGATAGGTTTCGTATTGCTCCAGCTCAGTGTTGTAGCGGAAATTAATAAGAATTAATTCCAATGCATGCACCAATTCTTCTTCTTCTATACTGCCATCATTTTTTATATAGCCATGTTGCAATGCATACAGTGTCATGGCTCTGTACATAGCGCCACTGTCTACATACACGTAGTTTAGTTCGCGAGCTATTGCTTTGGCCATAGTGCTTTTACCGCAACTGGAGTAGCCATCTATTGCAATGTTGATTTTGGTCTTCACTAGTGTGGTTGGTTTGGGCGTTGGAGTGGCGAATATAAGCAATGGCCGCTATTGGCCAATTATTGATTGCTGTTTAAGTAATTATTTAGTGCAAGGGTCGTGGATTCTCTTACACAATTTTAACTCATAATTCAAACTAGGTTGAAAACTATTTAGCCCAATGCTTGTGCAAACCGCAATTCATCATCAAATTTATGCTGATAAACAAGCTACTAAAAAAATGAACATAGTATGGTTAGCAGAATAATGCGTTTTGTTTAGAACATCATTATTTAAAAGGGGCAATACGCAACCACCTTTACACCCCTGCAATTTTTATTTTTAGTTGAATTTTTTTTATAGCGATAGACCAACGGATGAACGAACAAGATAACAGACAGAAAAGAAGAGAACGCGTGCAAAACATACGCGAAGCCATGAACCAGGCTATGGGTGTGGAAATGGGCAAACTGCCGCCACAAGCTGTAGATTTGGAAGAGGCTGTGCTAGGCGCTATGATGCTGGAGGAGACAGCAGTAAATACTGTTATTGATATTCTTAAACCATCCAGTTTTTATAAGGAGGCGCATGCCAGAATTTATTCTGTTATCATTACTCTTTTTCAAAAAGGCGAGCCTATAGACATACTTACAGTTACGCAAGGCTTGCGTAAGTCGGGCGAGTTGGAAATAGTAGGAGGTCCGCTTTTTATTTCGCAACTTACCAATCGTGTAGCCTCATCGGCCAACATAGAAACGCATGCGCGCATAGTGGCGCAAAAGTTCATACAGCGCGAGTTAATTCGTATTTCTAACGAAGTTATAAGAGATGCTTATGAAGAATCTACCGATGTGTTTGACTTGCTGGACAAGGCAGAAAGCAACTTGTTCCAAGTAGCAGAGGGTAACATTAGAAAAAACTACGACAAAATGAGTGTGCTGATAAAAACAGCACTTGACCAAATAGAAGCTGCAAGGCAAAACGTGCATGGCGTAAGCGGTGTACCGTCTGGCTTTACAGCATTAGATAGAATAACAAGCGGCTGGCAACGCAGCGATATGATAGTGGTAGCAGCCCGACCTGGTATGGGTAAAACTGCATTCATATTAAGCATGGCACGCAACATGGCTGTGGAGTTTCAAATTCCTGTAGCCATATTCTCGCTAGAGATGAGCAGTGTGCAATTAGTGCAACGTCTTATAGCAAGCGAAACCGAAATAGATAGCGACAAGTTGCGCAAGGGTAATTTGAAAGACCACGAGTTTCATCAATTGCACAACCGCATTTCGCGCATAGCCGAAGCACCTATTTTTATTGACGATACTCCTGGCTTAAGCGTGTTTGAACTGCGTGCTAAATGCCGCAGATTGAAAGCACAGCATGGTATTCAAATGATAATAATTGACTACTTGCAACTTATGACTGTGGGTGGCGACAGCAAATCGGGCAACAGAGAACAAGAAATATCTACTATTTCGCGCTCCATAAAAGGTATTGCAAAGGAGTTGGATGTGCCTGTAATAGCACTTTCGCAGCTATCGCGCCAGGTGGAAACACGTGGTGGCGACAAGCGCCCAATGCTGTCTGACTTGCGCGAATCTGGAGCGATAGAGCAAGATGCAGACATAGTTACATTCATATACCGTCCGGAATACTATGGTATAAACGAAGATGCTGAAGGCAATCCGCTGCAAGGAACTGGCGAAATAATAATAGCTAAACATCGTAATGGTGCCCTTGGCGATGTGAGATTGCGCTTCATAGGCAGGCTGGCCAAATTTGCTAATCTGGAAGGCTATGACTTTGACAACTCGCAATATGGCGAGGCCATGCAGGCCAATAGCGCGTTTGCACAAACGCCTGCAGAGCAGCACGGACCACCTACTACCATTACCGTTTCGTCTAAGCTTAACACCATGGGCGATGATGATGAACCATTTGGCCTTGGCGGAGAAGAAGCACCATTTTAATATTTCATCTCATTAAGTTTTTCCCTAAAGCATTCTTAA
>JANOXJ010000153.1:0-23317 GCA_031418455.1 Flavobacteriales bacterium
TGGTTTATTGGCTGAATCAATTTTTTTATAATGTAACTATTTATTTCAAAATACTTTAGTTCCAAATAAAAATAGAATTTGTAAGCGCATTCAGATTTCATTTTTAGGCATAGCATATTCAATGGAAAAATTTAATGACTAAATCACACATACGTATAGGTGGAGTGCCAGAGCACTTTAATCTACCATGGCAACTTGCTGCAGAGCACGATATTTTTTCTACCGAGGGTATAGACTTAGCGTGGACCATGTATGCAGGTGGCACAGGTGCTATGACCAAAGCCCTAGACAATGGCGAGCTTGACATTGCCATATTACTTACTGAGGGATTTATATCTGCAGCTAACCAGGGGTTAAAAGCTAAGGTGGCAAAAGTGTATATAGAATCGCCACTTGTGTGGGGTATTTATACAGGCACCAATTCAAAAATAAAAACAGTTTTTGGCAATCGAAAATCGCAATATGCCATTTCCAGATTTGGTTCTGGCTCTCACCTTATGGCTATGATACATGCTAATCAGCAAGGCAAGCTGCTTACTGAAAAAGATTTTTCGGTAGTGAATAGTTTGTATGGAGCTGCTGATTCGCTTGTGAAAAGCGAAACGCAGCTTTTTTATTGGGAAAAATTTATGACACGCCCATATGTAAAAAGTGGCGAGCTAAATTTAATAGGCGAGTTTAGCGCGCCATGGAGTAGCTTTTTAATCATAGCCAGCGATGCTGTTATAAAGTCAAAACCGGAGGTGGTTCAGCGTCTGCTTCAGGTAATGAATGCTGAGCTTATCTCCTTTAAACAAGACAACTCGAGTGTGATACACATAAGAAAAAAATTTGATATGAGTATGACCGAGGCTCGCAATTGGATAAAGAATACGCAATGGAATTATGATTATAATATGGAAGAGCAAAGTCTTATTAATTCGCGCGATGCGCTGTCATCTATTGCTATGTGCAATCCTAAGCTAAAGGTAGAAAAACTTTGCGCACCGTGGTTGAAAATGATTTGAAAAAACGAAAATATTTAGAAGTGTATAGATAAAACAAGATGGAGCAACTAAAGAAATATTGGAGCAAACGATGGTTACGATGGGTAACTTATTTAATGATATTTTTTTGCTTGCTATTTGTTTTTAAAAATAATTTATTGCGCGGCTTGGGCAATTGGCTGGTGGCAAATGACGAGCTGGTGCAAACTCAAACATGTTTTATTTTAGGAGGCAACAGTTATGAGCGTGGGTTAGAGGGTGTAAAAATTTATTGGAAATTCAACGATCAGAAATTTGTATGTACAGGCGGCAATTATCCATTGCAAATACGCGCGTTGCAAGATTCTCTTATGAGCGAAGCCGAATTGTCGCGCCATTTAATGATTAAGCGTGGAGTGCCTGCAGCACAAATAGAAATAATAGAGGGTTCTAAAAGCACCATGGACGAGTCAGAAGCCATTATAAAATATTGCAATAGGCAAAATTTGAATGACATAACAGTAGTGAGCAGCTCATTTCATTTGCGCAGAGTGCGCTGGGTATTCGAAGACAAATTTGCAAAGGCGGGTATCAAGGTACATTTTCATGGCGCCAACTCAGAGGATTATGATAGCAACAACTGGTGGCGCTCTGAAGAGGGCCTTATTATGGCCAACAATGAGTTGGTAAAGCTTTGTTATTACTTCATTAAGTACTAGGCTCTGAGAAGGATAATGAGCTAATTTTCAACCAAAGGAAAAAAAACTGTTTAAAACAGGGTTAATTCAGGCATGCTTTTAGCCCTATTGTCATTACATTTGGTATCCTGAACAAATTTGTGAGACAGAACGATATGAGTGAAGACAGAGAGAAAGACTATATAGAAGAATTAGTAAACAAGTATGAGCAAATGCTCGCTAATAAAAAGGCACTCTTTTTTGATGTAGAAGAATTTGAAGAAATAGTAGATTATTATCTAGACAACAATAAACTTCACAAGGCCTTACGCGTAATTGAATACGCATACACACTATTTCCTGACAATGTACAAATGCTATTGCGCGAGGGTCAAATACTCTTTGCAGTGGGGCATTTGAACAAGGCACTTTCCAAGCTGCGCATATTAGAAAAATTAGAACCTAACAATGAAGAAATGCTGCTTACCATGAGCAGCATATTCAGTCAGCAGCGCGAGCATGCCAAAAGTATAGAGTTGCTGAAGCGCGCACTTGCACGTGGCAACAAGGAGTATGAAAACGACATCTATTTAGAAATAGCATTGGAGTACGAAAATTTAGACCGCTATGACAAGGCCATAGAAATTCTTCAGGAGGCGCTAAACAGCAATGTGGAAAATGAAACATTGCTCTATGAGTTGGCTTACTGCTATGATGTAAGCGAGCGCCATGCAGAAAGTTTAGAGTATTACGAAAAATTTATTGAAAAATATCCATTTAGTTTTCCGGCTTGGTACAACAAGGCTAACGCATTGCAGCGCATAGGCGAGTTTGAAGAAGCAGTGGAGGCGTATGATTATAGCATAGCCATACAAGAAGATTTTACACCTGCTCATTACAACAAGGCCCATACACTTTTCAAAATGGGCCGCTACCAGGATGCTATACACGTTTTTGAAGAAACCTATACATGGGAGCAGCCACAGGCACCGCTCTACTGCCATATAGGCGAGTGCTTCGAAAAATTACAGGAGGTAGACAAAGCCATATTCTATTTCAAGAAAAGTTTGAACTTAGATGATAATTACGCTGATGCTTACTTAGGCCTTGGCCTTATGATGGATTTGCAAGACAAAACGCTGGAGGGTATACAATACCTTGAGCGAGCCATAGAGCTCGAGCCCGACAATCCAGACTATCAATTGTTTTTAGTAGAGTTGCTCAAAAAACTTACGCGTTGGGATGAAGCCGAAGCCATTACAAGTACCCTTATTGCTCGTTTTCCTGATAATGAAGATGTTTGGCTAGACCATTCCGATTTGTTTTTTGAAAAAGGAGAATTCAAAAAAGCCATAGAATTGCTCAATGAAGGCTGGCAGAAATGCCCCCAGAGTTCAGAGCTGGGCTACCGCAAGGTGGCATATTTATTAGAACTAGGCCACAGCAAAGAGGCGGAGGAATTGCTTATGCGCGTATTTTTGCACAATGCTGATGGATTGGACGAGTTAGCAGAATACTATCCTGAAGCGGCTATAATGCCCTTATTTGTCCAGCTAATGGCCCAGCGCACCAAAATGCGTCAAGAAATAAAGCAGAGCAAAAACCGAGGTCAATAGATATCCGGTAAGAAGAAAAAAGAAATAAACCAACAGATTCATCATGGTCAATGATACTAAGGTGAAGGCTATGTTCAAATAGAAGTTTGTGACATAAATATTACAGACAGAGCCACACATTTTGCCCATATTTGCGCTCGCGCATTGCGAGGCAGAAGCAAGAGAAAAACCTTAATAGTAAAGAACCAACTGCGATATGAATTTTAAACTCAACCACACACCTGTACGCACCATTAAAAATCGTCAACACGGCCTTACCATGGTAATGGACAAGGGCCTAAGTATAAGGCAGGCCCAAGACCTGATAGATACTGCTGTAGAACAAGTAGATTTAGTTAAGTTAGGTTTTGGCACCTCAGCCTTTGCGCCCAACGTTAAGGAGAAAGTCAGGATTTACCGAGAGGCTGGCATAAGCGTTTACTTGGGCGGCACACTCTTCGAGGCATTTTTTGTAAGAGGTCAGCTGGACGACTACAGAAAATATGTGGATAGTTTAGGCGTGGACACAGTAGAAATTTCTGATGGAAGTATATCTGTGCCTCATGACGAGAAGTGCGAGATGATAGTAGATTTTGCAAAGCAGTACAAAGTGCTTTCTGAAGTAGGTTCTAAAGAGGAGGGCATTCTTATATCGCCTGCCAAGTGGGTAAAAATGATGCAAACCGAATTGCAGGCTGGCAGCTGGAAGGTAATTGCAGAAGCACGCGAAAGCGGCACTGTAGGTATATACAGACCAAGCGGACAAGCACACTCAATGCTCATAAACCGAATAATACAAAAGGTAAAGCCGGAGGATATAATTTGGGAAGCGCCTAAAAAACCACAGCAGGTTTATTTCATAAAACACTTTGGGCCAAATGTAAATTTGGGCAACATATCTGAAAATGAAGTAATACCGCTAGAGTGCTTGCGCGTAGGATTGCGTGGCGATACTTTCTTTGATTTCTTGCCGGAGAATATTGTAGCCAAATACAAAAACTAGTAGAGCCAAAACACACCTTGCTGCCATGAACACTATTACACCTCAGCAATTAAACGAATGGAAAAGGATAGGTAAATCCTTTCAGCTGATAGATATACGAGAGGAGCACGAGGTGGCAGAAGAGACCATGGAAGGCCTTCATATACCCATGGATGAGGTAATAGCTCGCGTGTCAGAGATTGCGACAGACCAGCCGGTGGTTATTCATTGTAAAAGTGGCAGGCGCAGCACAGCGCTTGTGCACATGCTGGAGCGAAAGTTTTCCCTACAAAATATATTTACATTAGAAGGTGGTATTAGCGCGTATTTAGAAGATTTTAGTTAGTTTTAAATAGAATTATACTCTTCTAAACAGCACACTTTCCAGAAAGGTGTAGCCTAATCTCAAGCGTTTTATTTCAATTTGTCATTCTGTTTATGCCTTTGTGCATCGCGCTCCGTTTTCTTTTCCATATTGGCTATAAAGGCCTTTTCCAAATCTACCCCTGTTTGGTTGGCCAGGCATATAAGCACCCATAGCACATCTGCCATTTCATCAGCTAGTACTTTAGCCTTATCACTTTCTTTTTCGCTTTGTTCGCCATATCTGCGGGCAATAATGCGGGCTACTTCGCCCACCTCCTCGGTAAGCATAGCCATATTGGTAAGTTCAGAGAAGTAGCGCACACCATGGCTTTTTATCCAATTGTCTACTAGGTTTTGGGCCTCTTTTATGGTTGTATTCATGGCCTCAAAAGTGGCAACAAATAATTGAAAACCAAATAGCTTATTGAAATACTTGGACATAAGGCCTCAAAAGGTAAAGCGTAACCAATGGCCATTCATTTCGTTCAAGTGCCATAACCAGTTTATTCCACCCTATAACTATTGTTTGTTGGGCTTTAGTTTAAAGCATTGATAAACAAGAATATAACTGGTTAAAAAAACAATTATGTTACGAAGTGAAAACTATTTAGTAAATGGCCAAAGCCTTGGAAAAACTCTAAGGCTTAATTCCGCTGTCTTGATTGTAGCCTTTGTGTGTATGCTTTTGGCAAACACCACACAGGCTCAAAACACAGATTTGCCTGGGCCAGTGTCTAACTTACAATCCGCTCCTGTTGGCACATGGGTTATTCCCATGGACTCGCTCAACTATGTGAGCAGCAATTTCAATATGAAATGCTACGGATTAATAGTTCACTTGCTAAATAATGGCGTGGATTTGCAATGGGTAATAAGGGCCGGAAAACAACATAACGAAATTGATTTTACAACCAATGCAAAGAAGATTTTACCAACAGCAGCTACCGCCTCCAACAGAAATTTTCGTTCAGGGCCAATAATAATTTTACCTGCAGACACTGTGGGTGTGAGATTACTTATCAATAATTTCAATGCCTCACTTGCCGCTACCAACAAAGTAAATATTTATCAGTTGCAACAAGCGGCTGTGGTAGATATAAGATACACACTTAATAGAATTGTAAAAGCGGGCATATTAACCGATGGCGGAAATGAAGATATTCATATGTCATACTTCACGGAGGCTTCAGTACCTGTAAGCAATTATTCAACCTTCTCAGGAACAGAGCTTACAGCAAATTGTTACACATTTGCCTCGGAGCCTCACTCTAGCGCTATAGGGCCGGCCATTGACTCTATTAAGGCATATACACTCAGAGGTGGTAACTTCTTAGCACAATGCCACGCCATAGAAGTTTATGAAAATCAGCCAGCCGGTAGGTTTCATACCACATTGGGTCATCAGGGAGCTAATCCTGATGCTTCTGTCACCAATGATAATGCTGACTTGTCGTATGCTCAGTTTTTGGGCACATATAATACTTCCGGCATTGGAGGTAGTGTTAAAGGATTTAATAAAAGCACTGGTTCTTATGCTAATTCAAGCTATTCGGTGGTGCGCAATTCGGCTTCCACTAATCACCGTCAAGCTTCTGTGAGCAAAATGGTTGCAGGCAAAGGTGGTTTGGTTTTCTATGCAGGTGGTCACGACTTTTTTGGCAATGGCGAATCGCGCATGAATGGTATGCGTCTATATTTTAATGCTATGATTACTCCATCTGGAGTTGGGGTTAATGGAAATTGTTGGACAGATACAGACAACGATGGTGCCGTGGATATAGATGATATAGATGATGATAATGATGGTATACTTGATACATATGAATTAACGGGCACCACTAATTTTATTTTAGTAGGAGGCGATCCTGCAGGCGATTTTGATGCTGATGGAATACCAAATTTTAAGGATGCAAATTTCGGAGCACTCAACTCAAAAGGCGTTGTAGCAAGCCTCGATTTTGATGGCGATGGTCGCATTAACTCCATGGATATTGATATGGACAATGACGGTATTACCGATGTGCTGGAAGCAGGTGGAACCGATGCTGATTTTAATGGAGTTATTGGAAGTGGACTATTTGTTGATACTGATAAAGATGGATTAAGCAATGTGGTGGATACTAACAATGGTGGCACACCGCTGCCTATGCCTGATACGGATACAGATGGTAAAAGAAACTTTAGAGACATAGACTCAGATAATGATGGTATAGTAGATAATATAGAAGCGCAAACAACTGCTGGTTACTTAGCTCCGTTAAACTTAGATGCCAATTTGAATGGATTGGATAATAGATATGAATTTGTTGGAGGTACATACTTAACTCCTGTAAATACTGATGCTGATGCTGCAAGAGATTACTTAGATACAAATTCTGATAATGATGCCAGCATTGATAGAATAGAAGGATGGGATACCAATGGTGATGAAGTAGCTGAAACACTTCCCGCTAATGCTGATAGTGATAATGATGGATTGGACAATGCATTTGATAATAATGATGCAGCCGTAAATCCAACCAATGGCCAAACACCTACATCGTTTCCAAACGTAGAGGGTGGCACAACAGAGCGAGATTATCGTGAGCTGGAAAACACAGCCCCAGTTGCCATTGATGATGCAACTTCAACTGCTGAGGATACCGCAGTTAGCGGTACCGTTGCGTCAAACGACTCTGATCCAGAAAATAGCCCACTAACATTTACAGTAATTGGTGTAGTAAGCAATGGTACAATTAGTATGAATAGTAATGGTACTTACACCTTCACACCTTCTCTCAATTATAATGGTGTAGTGCTTGTTAATTATCAGGTATGCGATAATGGCTTGCCTTCATATTGCGATACTGGTTTGCTTACCATAACAGTTAATGCGGTTAATGATATACCCGATGCTATAAATGATGTTGCTACAACCAATGAGGATATTCCTGTTTCGGGCAATGTGCTTTCAAATGATATTGATGTGGACGGTGGTGCATTGACAGCTACACTTGTAAGTCCTCCATCAAGTGGAACATTTGTTTTAAACACAAATGGAACATTCACTTATACACCCGTTGTAAATTTTTCTGGCACAGTTACTATTACATATCAGGCTTGCGATGGCAGCAACCTATGCGACCAGGCACAACTTACCATAACAGTTAATGGAGTAAACGATTCTCCGGTTGCAAATGATGATTTTTTAACTACGCCTGAAGATGTTGTATTGACAGGAACAGTTAGCGGCAACGATACAGATGATAATACAGCTGCACTAACATATAGCTTAATAACGCCACCTGCTTCAGGCTCTTTTGTGCTTAGTTCAAACGGAAATTTTACCTATACACCTGCAGCAAATTACAATGGCGTAGTAACATTGGTATATAGTGCATGCGACAGTCAATCATCATGCGATAATGCAACAGTTACCATAACAGTATCACCTATTAATGATGCACCTGTAGCGGTGGATGATAACTATAGTATCAATGAAGAAACTAATTTGACTGGCACGGTAGCTCCCAATGATTTTGATATAGATAGCAATACACTCACCTATAGTTTTATTTCAACTACTGTCGGTGGCACCACAACTATTAATGCTGATGGTACTTTCAGCTTTCTTCCTAATTTGAATTACAACGGAACAGTTACAGTTAATTATCAAGTGTGCGATGCACAAAATTTATGCGATATAGGACTACTAATAATTTCGATAAATGCCGTAAATGATGGTCCTATTGCGCTCTCTGACAATGCTTCTACTTTAGAAGATACGGAAGTAACAGGCACCGTAGCACCTAATGATTCTGATTTGGATTCATCTACTTTAACATGGAGTGTTATTGATGATGCTGATAACGGAACGTTTGTAATGAATTCTTCTGGTGACTTTAGTTATTTGCCGGGGCCTTCTTATTTTGGTTATGATGTGGTGACATATGAGGTGTGTGATAATGGTGGCTTATGTGCTCAGGCAACACTTACTATATCTATAGGTGCTGTGAATGATGCGCCAAATGCTAACAATGATACTTTTAACTCAAATGAAGATATAGTATTAATAGAGTCTGTAGCAACAAACGATAATGACATTGAAAATGATGGACTATCATATTCATTAATTATAGCGCCTACAATAGGCACATTAGCATTTAATACTGATGGAACATTTAGCTACACACCACCTTCAGATTTTGGTGGTACAGTATCATTTAATTATCAAGTGTGTGATAATGGCTCGCCATCTCTGTGCGATAATGCCATGGTCACTATAACTGTGACCTCTACCAACGATGCGCCTGTTGCAAACAATGATAATATAACTACTGATGAAGATACGCAGGCAAGCGGAAGTGTTGCTTCAAACGACACGGATGTGGATGGTGATGTATTGCAATACTCAATAATTCAATTTCCAACACAAGGAGCTATTGGTATGAATGCAAACGGTGCCTACGATTATTTACCTCCGGTAAATTATGTAGGTTCGGTAACTGTAGAATACCAGGTTTGTGATTTGGGCGGATTATGCGATACGGCAACTTTAATAATAAATGTGCAGTCAGTGAATGACGCACCAATACCAACTAATGATAATTTTGATGTCAATGAAGATAACATACTTAATGCTTCAGTGGCAGATAATGATATTGAACCAGAAGGTGAGCCATTGACTTTTCATGTTATTAGTGGTCCACAAAGCGGCACTTTAACTATGCAGGCTGATGGAAGCTTTACATATATTCCTGTTGCTAATTATACAGGAACGGTAACCGTAATCTACGAGGTATGTGATAATAATCCCCTTTGCGTAGTCGCAACTCTCACCATTAATGTACTTCAGGTAAATGATACGCCTACTGCTAATAGTGACGTAGTAACAATAAATGAAGATACCGCCCTTAATGGTAATTTGGCACTAAATGATTATGATGTGGAGGCTGGAGCACTTACGTTCAGTGCTATTGGTATGCCAGGTGCAGGCACTATTACAGTTAATGCGAATGGCACCTTCACTTACCAAGGTAATTTAAATTATTTTGGCAATGACAGCGTATATTATCAGGTATGTGATGCGCAAGGTGCTTGTGATACTGCACAAGTATTTATTACAGTTTTCCCTGTAAACGATTTTCCAGTAGCGCAAAATGACTCATTTACTTTTAACGAGGATGAAGTGTATAGCAATACTGTAGTTAGCAATGATTCTGATCCTGATGGCGCACTTGGCACATATTCGGTTGTGCAGCAAACGCCTTTGGCAGGCGCTTTAGTAATGAACACTGACGGAAGTTTCCAATTTACACCTGATCTAAATTACAACGGAGTAGTTACCATCATATATCAGCTTTGCGATACAGAGGGATTGTGTGATAGTGCGCAACTTGTGCTCAATATAACACCTGTAAATGATTCTCCTGTCGTTCAAAATGAGACATACTATACCAATGAAGATACCTCTGTGCAAGGTGATGTGTCACTTAACGATTCAGATGCTGAGTCAACACTTACATATTCTTTAATAGGTGTTACTAGTGGCGTATTGACTTTAAATAGTAATGGCACATTTAATTATATACCAGTAAGTCAGCAAAACGGAATTGTTACAGCACAATATACTGCTTGCGATAATGGTGGTGCATGTGTAAATGGTATACTAACAATAGAGGTTATTGCAGTAAATGATGCACCAGTAGCCGTAAATGATATGTTGAGTTCGCCTGAAGATACTAACCTGAGCGGTAGTGTAGCGTTGAATGATAGCGAAATAGAAGGTCAGGCGTTAACTTATTCATTAGTGTCGCAACCTGGTTATGGTAGTTTGGTAATGAGTCCAAATGGTTCATTCATATATACCAGTTATTTAAATTATTTTGGTACGGAGGTAGCTGTTTATGAAGTGTGCGATATTGAAGGAGCGTGTTCTACAGCATTGCTTACAATAAATGTAACGCCTGTAAATGATTTACCAAACGTGCAAGGAGAAACAGCAAGCACGAATGAAGATGTGATTTTAAACAGCACAGTAGCTGCCAACGATTCAGATATAGAAACAACTACTCTCAGTTATTCCATTACATCAGTGCCCGCTGCAGGTAGCCTTGTGCTAAATGCAAATGGTACTTATACCTACACAGCACCATTAAATTATTATGGAAGCGTAAGTGCAGAATATTCTGCCTGCGATGCGGATGGAGCGTGTGCTAGTGCAGTGTTAGTAATAAATGTAATTGAAGTAAATGATGCTCCTGTAGGCAATAACGATTCTTTCAATACTCTTGAAGATAACGCACTTAGTGAAACAGTAGTGGCCAATGATTCTGATATTGAAAACAATATTCTAACATATTCATTAGTTAGTCCGCCTACATCAGGCAATATTGTATTTAATCCAAATGGCTCATTTGTTTATGTACCACTTGCAAATTATTTTGGGACAGTTACATTTTCATACCAGGCATGCGATGCAGGTCTTTGCGACAATGCAATAGTGACTATTGCGGTTCAATCTGTAAATGATGCACCAATAGCATTAGATGATTTTACAACCACAAGTGAAAATGTAGTACTTAATGGAAGTGTTATACCAAATGATTCAGATGTTGATGACATAAGTCTTACATGGACATTGGATGGCGGACCAAATAATGGATTGGTTACTTTTAATGCTGACGGTAGTTATAGTTATACTCCAGATCTTAATTATAATGGATATGACACAATATATTACACTGTTTGTGATGCAGCCAGTCTTTGCGACCAAGCAGTTGTGCTTATAGCTATAGGCGCGGTTAATCAAGCACCTACACCCATGGCCGATAGTTATGTTGTGTTAGAAGATAGTCTGCTTACAGGTAATATTTCTATGAATGATACTGATGTGGAAAACGATTCATTATTCTTCAGCGTATTAAGTAATCCTCTGCACGGAACACTAGTGCTGAATGCTGATGGTAGTTTTGAATACACACCAGCTCCCGATTATAATGGTAACGATGGTTTTGTATATGTGGCTTGCGACAATGGTGTTCCATCATTATGCGCTAACGCTACAGTGGCCATTGCTGTTAGTCCTGTTAACGATGCTCCCGCAGCAGCTGATGACGAGTTTAACGGTACAGAGGAAACTTCATTGACTGGGGATTTGAATTCGAATGATTTTGACATAGATAGCGGAGTGCTTAATTACGAATTATTAGACACTACACTATGTGGCAATTTTACTTTGAACAATGATGGGACATTCGTCTTAATACCAACCACTGATTGGTTTGGAGTGTGCACCGCATCTTATATTGTATGTGATGGAAATGGCGCCTGCGACACAGCTAGCATAACTATGAACATTGCGGGTGTCAATGATGCTCCAATTGCTGTAGAAGATAATTATACAACTAGCGAAGATTCATTGCTTGTTGGAAATTTAAACTTAAATGATATTAATATTGATAACGATACGCTTACTTATACTGTATCAGCAGAACCGCTTCATGGTGATATAACTCTAAATGAAAACGGTACATTTGAATACACACCTGACTGGAATTACTTTGGTGCAGACACTATTCTAGTTACAGTTTGCGATACACTTTCATTGTGCGATACAGATACTTTGTTTATCACAATTAATGCTGTGAATGATGCTCCTTATGCGCAAAATGATAATTTTGAAACTACAGAAGATATTACTCTTGTAGAAGGAGTAATTGATAATGATTTTGATGCAGAAGATGAAGCACTTGATGCAACCGTAATTGTGCCTCCACTAAATGGAGATATTATAATGCTTGGCACTGGTGCGTTTACTTACATACCTGATTCTAATTATTTTGGAATGGACTCATTGAGCTATGCAGCCTGCGATGATGAAGGGGTTTGTGACACAGCATGGGTATACATTAATGTAATATCAGTAAATGATGCGCCTAACGCATTTATGGACAATATAACTATGAATGAAGATGAATCTATTGTAATAGATTTTGAAACAAATAATATTTATATAGATGATTTAGTGTTGACATATACTGTTTTGGATAGTGCCAATTTTGGCGTGATGTCACTTGATACTAACCAGGTGTTAACGTACACTCCAAATCCGAACTACTACGGCCAGGATAATATTATTATTTCAATTTGTGATGAATTGCTCTTATGTGATTTAGATACAATTAATATTAATGTACTACCCATTAATGATGCCCCAATAGCTGCAAATGATACGCTTACTACAAATGAAGATATTCAGATTGTAAGCTCTATAGTGGCTAATGATGATGACGTGGACAATGCTGTTCTCATTACTACAATTATCGACAGTACTTTGAATGGTGTGGTCTCTTTGTCAAATGCGGGAGTACTAACTTATATACCTATTGAAAATTATTATGGTGCTGACTCTTTGAGTTATTCCGCTTGCGACAATGCTGGTTTGTGCGACACGGCATGGGTATACATCAATGTGATTTCCATAAATGATGCTCCTATAGCAATGGGCGAAATTGTTCTTATAAATGAGGACAGCTCAGCTACAATAGATATAACCGCGAATAACATTTATTTAGATAATGATTCTATTGCATATACAATAATTATTGAGCCAGGTTTTGGAACAGCCAGTGTGGATTCTAATGGAGTAGTTACCTACACACCTGATCTCAATTATTTTGGAAATGATACCATTGTTATATCTGTATGCGATGAATATTTATTGTGCGATAATGATACAATACTGATTACAGTAGTACCAGTAAATGATGCACCGCTGGCTCAAAATGATTCGTTGTCTGTGGAGGAAGATAACTTATTAATAGATGTTGTTACCGCAAACGATAGTGATGCTGAGGACACTTTGCTTGATGTATCTGTAGTAAATGCTCCTTTGTTTGGCTTAGCAAATATTTTAGCCAACGGCACTTTAAATTATACACCAAATCCTGATTTTTATGGTCAAGACTCACTTAGTTATGCAATATGCGATGATGAGGGCGTGTGCGATTCAGCTTGGATATTTATTAACGTAGTGGCAGTGAATGATGCTCCTGTGGGTATTGATGATGTTTATAGTACAGACTATTTGACATCGCTTTCTGATAGTGTTTCATTCAATGACTTTGATGTAGATGATGATGGGTTGCAATACACAGTAACTGTAAATACTTCAAATGGAAACATTACAATGGATGTAGATGGCTCATTTGTGTACTTGCCCAATGCTCAATTCAGTGGCATGGACACGTTGTATTATTCAGTGTGCGATTCTTTGGGAGCTTGCGATACTGCAATGGTTGTAATTACAGTGGGCCCTATACCATCAGTTAATTTGACTGATGATGTATTTGAAATGTCGGAGGATGAAATTCTTGCCGATAGTGTGTCTATAAATGATACACCAGATTTAACTTATACTGTGCTTACACCAACTCAAAATGGTACGTTTGATTTAATGACGGATGGCACATTTATATACACGCCAGTTACTAATTATTTTGGTGCTGATTCTATGCAATACATAGCCTGCAGTATATATGGTGTGTGCGATACCGCAACTGTCTATATTAATATATTACCTGTTAATGATGCACCAATGGGAATAAACGACACCTTGGGCGTGTGCGGGTATGATTTAATTTCAATAAATGCTTTTGATGGAATAACTGATATAGAAAATGATGCACTAACTATTACCTCGGCCACATCGGTGGATGGTGTTGTAACATTTGATGCGCTAACAGGTGCTTTAGAATTTATGCCAAATGCCGGAATAGATTCTGCATATGTAATGTGTGAAATATGCGACAATGGAACACCACAACTTTGTGTAAGTGTGCAATGGTTATATCTGTTTTCGCATGCGCAATTTGAAGTAACAACAACACAGCAAAATTTGGTTTGTGAGCAAGAGGAAGCGAGCATATCGGTAACTGCAAGCGGTGGAAGCGGTAATATAAATTACCAGTGGAGCAATGGTGGCAATAGCGAATCTATTGCAGATTTAATGGCAGGCGATTATAGCCTTATCATTTCTGATGCAAATGGATGTGCAAATGATACCACACTGTATTTCAATATTCCTGAATTAATTCCATTTAGTGTGGAGAGCACATTTAAAAATGCTACTTGCGAAAGCGCTCACAATGGCGAAATAGAGTTGACCATTACAGGAGGCACTTCACCATATTATGTTCTTTGGAATGACGGATCTGAAGATTCGCTTCGGACAGAATTGGTGCCTGCAACGTATAGCTATATAGTTCAGGATGCAAATCTTTGCACCCGCGAAGGCGATATAGAAATTATTGTGGCATCAGATGATTGTTTTATAGCGGTCAATGGATTCTCTCCTGATGGTGATGGCTTGAATGAAACCTTTGTAGTCTTAGGATTAGAAAATTATTTAGACAATCACCTGGTAGTTGTAAACAGATGGGGTAACACTGTTTTTGAAACAGATGGCTATGACAATACATGGGATGGCAGTTTGAAAACCAATGGAGCTCACTTTGGAAACAAGGTACCTCCTGGTACATATTTCTATCAGCTCACCATAACACTTTTAGATAGAACATTAACAGGTTTTGTAACCATTAAATATGCTGAGTAAAATGATGAAAAAACCTAAGAATACTTTTAGAATGAAGAGTACCATAAATACATCAGTACTGTTTGTTTTGATGGCAATGCCACAATTTATTTTGGCACAAAGCGAACTATTGGTAACACAATACATGTTTAATGAGGTGGTAATAAATCCCGCTTACAGTGGTTCTCGCGATTGTCTTGCTGCAACATTTAACCTACGCGACCAATGGAGAGGAATAGAAGGAGCACCTACCACAGGTTCTTACGCTATTCATTCGCCTGTGGGCTCTAGGTCAGTTGGTGTGGGCCTCTCTGGATATGGTGAGGCAATAGGACTGATGCGAGAAAATTCAGTTTATTTTAATGCTGCTTATCGTTTGAAAATGAAAAAGGGCTACACTTGTTTTGGCCTGCGTGCTGGATACTCTTCCTTCCACGAAAAGTCAGCAGACTATGTAGTAATAGATGAAGGCGATCAATATTTTCAAAGTAATAATAATCAAAGCGGTGTAAATTTTGGAACAGGATTCTATACATTGTTTCCAAAATGGTTTATAGGATTTTCCATTCCTAAGCTTATTTATAATGGAGCACCCAGAATCCAAAATTGGCATTACTACATTACAGCAGGATATGCTAAGTCCTTATCTCCCTCATTGCTACTCAAACCTACTGTGATGCTAAAAGCTGTAAGTGGTGCGCCTATTCAGGCAGATGTAACTGCTACCATGGTTATGCGTAAAAAGGTATGGGCAGGTGTATCGTGGCGCACAGGCGATGCCGGCTCGATACTCGTAGGAGCTTTTGCTACGCCTCAGTTGCGTATCGGATACTCTTATGATTTTGCAATGAATGCATTGAAAAAATCTACCTCTGGTAGTCATGAAATTTCTTTGGGATATGATTTAAATTATAAAAAAGATAACGTATACACTAACAGATATTTCTAGCAGCCTAACCCTATAATTTTAAACTTGATGAAGAATTTTATTCTAACAATATTTATGTTTACCTTTTGTGTTTTGCAAAGCAAAGCTCAGAAGGAGGCTGCAAATAAATTGTATGATAAACTTGCCTATGGCGATGCCATTGCTTACCTTGAAAAATTGGCAGCAAGCAATAATGCCACATACGAAGTGTGGCAACAATTGGCCTATAGCTACCACATGACTAACCAGCCATTGAAAGAGGAGAACGCTTTAGCGAATATGATTTTAGATGCAAATTGTACTAATGAAAATAGATGGAGCTATATTGAAGTTTTAATGCGAAACAAAAATTATGGCGAAGCAAAAAGAATGGTAGATGAGTATGCCACTATTAATGTAGGTGATGAGCGTATTTCAGACTTGCGTCAAAGTTTAAATTTATTGTCCAATGGTATTGTAGATAATGAAAAATATATATGCACTTTATGGAAGCACAATTCTGATATAAGTGACTTGTGTCCGGTTGTCGTGCCAAGCGGTGTTGTCTTTACTTCTGCTCGCACTAGAGTGGAGTATGCCAATGTAGATCATGGATGGACTGGCTCTAATTTTCATACCATGTGGTTTGCGAAAGGTGATAGTGTAAGCCAAAAGCACCCAACTGTTTTTGCTGATAATTTGCAGGGCGAGTTCTATAATGGCCCAGCCACATTCAATTCTAAGGGCGACTATATTGTATTCACCAGAAGCGAGGAGTGGGCAAAGAATGAAAAGACACAATTAAATAGAAAATTAAAATTATTTTATTCCACTAAGGTGGATAATGCATGGACAGAATATGCCGAGCTCAACATAAATGAGAGCAACGTAAATTCATGTCATCCTGCGCTTTCATCTAACGGTCAAATATTGTTTTTTGCCAGCGACAGGCTAGGCGGATGTGGCGGTATGGATTTATGGTATAGCACATGGGAAAACGGACAATGGTCTCCTGCTAAGAATGCCGGATCGCAAATGAACACTGCCAGTAATGAATTGTTTCCGCAATTTGCTCCTGATGGTTCGCTTATGTTTTCTTCTAACGGGCACATATCTTTTGGTGGGCTAGATATACTTAAGGCCAATATTTCGGATATGAATAACATTGCTTTGGAGCATTTGAATGCTCCTTTTAATAGCAGTGATGATGATTTTGGAATAACATACTATGGAGGAATGTCCAGCGGATATTTTTCCTCAAATAGAGGTAAAGTAGGTGCTGATGATGACATCTACTATTTTTATGAAAATAGAGTGCCTGCAGAAATTTATGTAAAGAATAGTCAAGATGATACCGCGTTGCCTAATACTAAAATTCGTTTGATTTCGGCACTCAACGATACTTTGTATTTGACTACTGATGCATCGGGTATTGTGCGCGCTAATGTGCTGAAAATGGATGACTACACCGTTCAGGTAGTAGGAAACAATAGTCAAAAGAATGTAGGCAATTTTACTGCACGTAATGCGGAGTTGAAAAAAGGAGAAGCATTTGTTTATCAAGCTAAAGTATCACCCGCATCAAACGACTTAAGCGGAAGGGTGTACAAAAAAGGAAATAATGAGCCACTTAAAAATGTATTAGTACTGTTGGAGGCAATAAATTCCGATTTGAAACTGGAAGTGTTTACAGACGAGCTCGGAAATTTTATATTTGAAAATATTGATGTGAATTTTGACTATAAAGCATCCGTGGTAATGGATGAGTGTGGAGTAAGTTATGCAATAGTTAGATCAGTCGATTTAAAAAATGGCACAGCTAGCATGGACATACCTGTTTATTGTATGGGTGATGTATATCGTCTGGGAAGTATATACTTTGGGTATAATCAGTCTAACATAAGACGCGATGCTCAAATGGCGTTGGATGAGTTAACTATGCTTATGCTAAAGTATCCAAGCATGGAAATAGAATTGGATGCACATACCGATACCAGAGGCAGCGCAGAGTATAATATGACTCTTAGTCAGCAAAGAGCTGATGAAACTATGAACTACCTCATGTCCAATGGAGTGCAAAAGGCGAGACTAAGCGCCAAAGGCCTTGGTGAAACTATGCCACTTAGAAAGTGTATAGAAGATGTGGATTGCACCGAGGACGATCATGCCTGGAACAGAAGAACTGAGTTTTTGATTAAGAAAATGTAAATGCTAGTCAGAAAAAGGAAATTATCTATTTCCGATGAGCTTAGTTGTTGTAAAACTTATTCTCTTCTGAAATCATAGTTCCGGTTAATGATGTCTTAGATGGTTTTCTATGGTAAATGATTGTCGCTTCGCTGAATAACAGATAATTGTTAGAATGCTATATTCATAACCGCCCCCCCCAAAAAAAACGTTATCAATCATTTACAGTCTGGCTCAGTTGAGAATTGGACGTTGATTCTTATAAAATTCTTATTGTATCTAATTAATTAATCCCATATTTCTTAAGTTTGGAATTATAGCAGCAGGGTATTAATTAGTTTCATGCCCTCATTATATTAATATGTATATTAATTTTACATAGTCCAAAGCTCCATTAGGCTCTTTTGTCATTTTATTACATCGCAGCCGCGAATATTTGAAGCAGATTCTTCTAAATTTTGAAATTTCAAAACATATAGGAAAGATATATAACCAGCTATAGTTCTTTATTTAGCTTAATTATTGAGCCAAAGTAGATTGCAAAATCAAGTCAACTAGCATCCTAACGATGCGATGTTCAAAAAGTTAAAATTGGGTTCCTTCACTGTCCTTATTAATTCACATTTTTGACCCATAATGGGTTAAGTGAGTTATCCTTTGATAAATAGTTGTTTAGATACTAAGCAATATTTATAAGGTGTTGGCGAAATTTCACAAAGCCTGTCTTGCCTTTTAGCTTTATTAAATGAATATACTTTGTTCAGTATAACTATGATTTTTATAAGATACAATAATCATTTGCATAGAGCCTTGAGCGTCTTGGCTTTCTTGTGTTTGGTTGTGTTTTCTGGCCCATTGCTGGCTAAGTCTAAGTTTGAATTAAGAACAAATAATGAAATTGGTCTTAAAGAATGGAATGAATGTGATATTATCATTGAAGGAACAGTTCATTCTTTTGATTTAACCTCAGGGTTATGTTTTATAGAGGTTAATTGCTCAGCAGCACACAAGGGGCAAATAAGGAAACGAGATACTATTAAGCTTTTCTTCAAGTCGGCTAATGATATATTCAAAAAGTCCGATTCTGAATTGCAGTCCTTGGAAGAAAACCATTCCAATAAAATTTGGAAGGGGCAGGAATGGTTAATGTTTGGTGTAATTGGGAGTGATCTTAATTCCAAAGAGTTTTTCGCATATTATAATAAAGAAGGAATTTGCAATGCCCTTACCAGACCAAAATTCAATGGTTCAGATAGCGACTGGATGACTAGTATGGCAAAGCTAATGAACATTAATACTGATTCGAATTATATTTTCTATGATTATGATGGAAATAGGTTAGCCCAAGGAGCCTTGGTAAATGGCTATGCTACGGGTAAGTGGACCTATTATTATGATTTTGCAACAAGCGTTGAACAGGGATGTTATGACAAAAACAAAAAGATAGGGGAGTGGACATATACTACTTTATACAATAGCCAATATTTGATATTGAATAGAAGCCAATATAAAGATGGAAGATTGGTAAGCACTGCAGATTATAATTACTTGGGATATGTTTCAAATAATATGATAATCTCTTCAGATAGCATTATTACGGAGCGTTATTATGATAATGGCATATTGCAAAGTAGAAAGGTGAGTTTTCTATTATTAGATCAATATAAAATTTACACGTACTATGAGAATGGTAAGTTAGAAAGTGAATCGCAGTATAAAAATTGTTGCGAGCCAACAGGTCTTTGGCTAAGTTATGATACTCTAGAAAATATAGTAGATACAAGAGATTATGATAATGTCGTAGCTGAAAGTACAAGTAAGCTACCAAAAATGAACACCCCGAAAATTCAAGAATAAGATGATTCGAAATTTTATTAAAGCTATTGTTAGCACGATTGTTACTTCATTGATTTGTATGGCGGGCAATGCACAGTCCACTAACTGTAACGCCAATACGTTATCAATTTATCAGCCAGATTTTGTAAGTGGTTTCCACTCTACAATAGCTAAAACTCAAACTGGTTTTGATGTTTGGGGGCAGATAACGGCTTCAAATGGAACATCAAACAATTTGTCTCCAGTTGCTATTACACCGGCCAATGGCTATAATTATACTGGCACACCAGTTTTGGCGACAATTGGAAGTCAGTTTACAACCGAGTTGCAATTTTTTTTACTTACCACAACCAAACTATATGTTTGGGGAGGCGATAATTCGGTAATAGACGCGCCATCTAATGCGTTTTCTGAAACAGCTTTGCCAACTGGAGTATTGGCTACGGATGTAAAGTACATGACGGCATCTGCAGGGGTTTTAGTACTTCTGACTAATAATGGAAATGTTTGGGTAAAAAGCACTTCCACCACTACTATAATAAGTACTGGCGTTGATGGTCTTACTGGTGCTATTTATGGCGATAACTCTTCAGCAAGAGACAATAACTGGCACCAGGCAAATAATACCACTATGGGGGCCGTATCATTAATAGGAGTATGCACTAGAGGCATATTTGCAAAGAGCACTAATAATTTATACTATACATGGGGTAATTCCACCAATTTGGGTAATGCATCGGCTGCTAGTTCGCGAGCTATTCCTACTTTAATGACAATTCCTAGTGGCTTTAATGCATCCATTATAGATGTTGATACAGGCACCGCAACTGGTTCTAGTAATACTTCATATTACGCATTAAATTCATTGGATGGAAAAATATATGTGTTAGGAGAAAATGGTGAAGGACAATTGGGTATAGGCAGCACAGCAGACCAAACTTCGTGGGCAAAAGTTCAGAAACCCACGACTTTGGGTACAGGAGATCTTACCAATGTTACGTTTATTGATGCAGGTGGAAATGATGCATACGTAGCCACTGCAGGATGCATTGTCTCAAATCAAACTCCAAATTTTTATCTTTGGGGAGAGAATTCAAGTTCCATGTTGAGCGATGCAGCCGCTGCATTTCAAACTTTGCCAATTGCACCTAGTCAAGTTAGCGGAACTATTAATGCAAGTTATATTGCTATGGGTGGGCATACTTCATTATATGTTAATCCTACTTTCAATAAATTTTGCTACGTTGGTCACAGAAGTAACGGTAGTGTGGGTGATGGAACATCAGTTATAAATTTTATTACTAAATTCGATTGCTCAGTTACACCTACTCTTCAATTACCAATATCTTCACCCACTTATACTACCACTAGTACAAGTAATCCAAATGGCAACCAAAATTATGTGAATGCTTGTCCACAAATTAGCGTAAATCTAAATACTATCGTTGCCACAACTCCTCCTTTAGGATACACTACTGTTTTCAGTATTAATAATCCTCCATTATCTCCGGTTGACACCTTGGCTAATACTGTAATTGCGGCTAATGGAACATATTATGTTTTTTATAGACGTAAATCTAACGGATGTTTTAGCGATGGTGATCTTGTAAATGTTTCCATAGTTGCTTGTTGCACAGCTGGCACAGCTGCCCCAACATTGTCAAGCAATACAGTTAGTCCGGTATGTCCTTCGGCAACGGCAAATTTAAATAGTGTTCATTCAGGCACAATTCCAAATGGTTCAACATTAATATGGAGTACTGATAACAATCCTTCTGATGGTTTGAGTAGTACAGTGGCATCACCAACAGCTGTGAGTGTGGCTGGCACATATTACGCCTATTATAATGATGCTAACTTCCCATGTATAAGCCCTGCCTCTGCAGGTGTAGTGGTTTCATTTCCTAACTGTGCACCAACAGCAAACAATGATAATGGCGGTAATTTAATTGAGGATGGAGCCAATGGAACCGTCAACATCATTGCTAATGATACAGATATTAATGGAAATCCAAGTGTACCAACAAACGGGTCGGGCCAATTTGTTGTAGATATTAATACCGCACTTGCAGGTGTTCAAACTACTAATACCACCACAAATGGCGTGTGGAATTATGATCCAACTACTGGACTCATAACATTTGACCCGGCTGACAATTTTAATGGCGTGGCAACCTTAACATATCAGTTATGCGACCCACAGAATGAATGTGCAACAGCCACAATATCATTTGCAGTAGATCCTGCAAACGATTCACCGACTGCAGTAGGTGATGCATTAACGGTGTATGCTGGTTTTGGTGGTTCTTCCAATGTGGGAATAAATGATTCTGATATTGATGCCGACCCATTAACCTATAGCATCATCACTCAGCCATCAAATGGAACTGTTCAAATGCAAGCAGATGGTACGTATATATTTATAGCTAATGATAATGCAACTGGCAGTGATTCTTTCACTTACCAAGTCTGTGACAATTCAAACGCTTGTTCAACCGCAACTGTAAATATTACAATAAATACAGCTGCTTGCAACGCTGAGCCATTTTGTGAAGTAGCTACCTATTTGAATCTGAATATGGCAGGCACAAAAGAAGGCGGTTTCTGTTGGGCCGATTTTAATAATGATGGATTTCTTGATATACAAGTCAACACATTTGATGCAGCTGTAAATAACAAATTATACTTTTCAGTTGGTGGAGCATATTTTAATGATGTTACATCAACCCATGCCGCGGCATTAGATAACGATTCTAAAGAGCGTTCTGCCATTGCAGGCGATTTTAATAACGATGGCAATATGGACTTTGTTGTAAATACCTTTAATAAAATAGAGGTGTGGTTAAACAATGGTCCATCAGGCTCTCCAGCCTACAGCTTTGGAGGAGCAACTCAAGTGCCCAATCAATCCATAACTAGCATTACAGGCGGTATGAATACTGAGGGAATTGTTACGTTAGATTATGACAATGATGGTGACTTAGACCTCGTAGTGGACAATCACAGTTTTGGTGTAGATATTTTGAGCAACAACGGGTCTGGTGTATTTACCTATGTAAACAATGCAATCACGGGTTTGCCAACTGCGGGCACTGCGGGCGACTACGCTGCCGCTGGCGATTTTAATAACGATGGTTATGTAGATCTTTGTATAAGAAGAGCGACAGAAGCAGACATATATATCAATTCAGGTACAGGAACCTTCGTAGCAAATGCATTTAATGAAGCA
>JANOXJ010000154.1:0-3192 GCA_031418455.1 Flavobacteriales bacterium
TATGCAGAGTGCCACTACGATGCTGCTGCAATGGTGCAAGCGTGTGTGGAAATGGTAGGAGAAAAAGTAAGCAGAGTGCAGAAGAGCGCTTAACCCCAATAAATGCAAGAGATAGTCAATAAAGTAGCGGCCAGCGGATTAATAACCATCGATCTGGAAGACTTGATTCCAACAGGTGAGCGAATATTATTGGATATAAAAGACCAGTTGTGGCAGGAACTTGCGCTGCGCGAAAAAGATTTTCGCGAGTGGATAAAGACCAACAATTGGGAGGATTACAGAAATAAACTCGTAGCCATAACCTGCTCTGCCGATGCTATAGTGCCCAATTGGGCTTATATGCTGGTAGCGTCTAAACTTGAGGGAGTGGCCAAACGTGTGGTTTTTGGCAATTTAGAAATGTTGGAGAACATCCTCTTCACAGAAATTATTTCAGCAATAGATGCAAACCAATATCAGGATAAACGCCTAATAATAAAAGGCTGCAGCGATAAGCCAGTACCCACATTAGCTTATGTAGAATTGGTAAACAAACTACAACCGGTGGCCAAAAGCATCATGTTTGGCGAACCGTGCAGCACAGTCCCGGTATTCAAGAAATAAGGCTGACAGCCTAGGTACATTTTATATTCGCCTCGTTCATTTTCAACATTTAGAAAAAAAGGAAATTACTATTACCCAATATGGCATACGAAAATTTATTAGTAGAAACCACCGATAAGGTGATGACCATAACCATAAACCGCGGGGCGCAGTTAAATGCGCTTAACAGCGCCACTATAGAAGAGCTAAACAAAGCCCTTGCGCTGGCCGATGTAAATCCTGACGTGAGGGTAATAATTCTTACAGGCTCTGGCGAAAAAGCTTTTGTGGCTGGTGCCGACATAAAGGAATTTGCAGCATTTAGTATAGAAGAAGGGCGCATGCTTAGTTCCCGCGGACACAAGTTGCTTTTTGATTTTGTAGAAAACATGAGCAAACCGGTAATTGCCGCAGTAAACGGCTTTGCATTAGGCGGAGGTTTAGAGTTGGCTATGAGCTGCCACATACGTGTGGCCAGCGAAAATGCTAAAATGGGATTGCCCGAAGTATCACTAGGAGTAATACCTGGCTACGGTGGCACACAGCGCCTGGCGCAGTTGGTAGGCAAGGGCAAAGCCATAGAAATGATTGCCACTGCGGGTATGATAACAGCAGCAGATGCACTTAATTGGGGCTTGGTAAATCATGTAGTGCCACTAACAGAGTTGCTGGCCAAATGTCATGAAATAGCACTTCAAATGAGCAAGAATTCTCCTGTAGCTATAGCCTCTGCCATACGCTCTGTAAATGCAGGGTACCGACCTGGAGCTAATGGCTACATGGCTGAAATTCGCGAATTTGGTAAATGCTTTGGTACTGAGGATTTCAAAGAAGGTACCAGTGCATTTATGGAAAAGCGCAAGCCGGTTTTTTCGGGCAAATAATTCACTTCAAATATTGTTGAAATAGCGCTGCTCTAGCACGCTATGTTTTTAGCATAAGTGCAACAATTAGGTTGTGCTCATACGTATGTGCACATACCTTCGCGCAACTCAATTGTGAATTATGAAAGTAGAGATAATTAATAAATCCAAACATCCACTACCTGCTTACGAAACAGAGCTTTCTGCCGGTATGGATTTGAGGGCCAATCTGGAAGCGCCCATAATGCTGGAACCTTTAGAGCGTGCATTGGTGCCCACAGGCATATTTATAAGCCTACAGCCTGGCACCGAGGCGCAGATAAGGCCAAGAAGCGGGTTTGCTTTTAAGCACGGCATTACCGTGCTCAACTCGCCAGGCACTATAGATGCGGACTACCGCGGAGAAATAAAGGTGCTATTGGTAAACTTATCTAATGACACCTTTACCATAAACGATGGCGACCGCATAGCCCAAATGGTAATAGCCAGGCATGAGCGCATACAATGGCAAGAAACAGAAACAATAAGTGAAACAGCCCGTGGTGCAGGAGGATTTGGCAGCACCGGAACAAAATAGATCCACAGCTTTTGCCTCTTTAAAATCAATAAGCAATAATGAACAGAACCATATCGCAAGTGGTTAATTGAATTGGTTCTAAGTTGCAATTTTAGGCTAATTGAAAATCATTGGATAAGTACATTCGCACCGCAATTTATTTTTAATAAAAAACAAAACCGATACCGTTACATATGGCAACAGGTCTTTTCAAATCATCGTTAGTCAAAAAATTTTGGATGGCTTTGACCGGCATCTTCCTTATTACATTTCTACTAGTACACTGCGCTGTTAATGCAGCTATCTTTTTTAATGATGGCGGCATGACCTTTAATCAATGGGCTCATTTTATGGGAACCAATTTGGTTATTCGCACCATGGAGTTAGTATTGTTTGCAGGGCTTATTCTGCACATAGTAGATGGTCTTATGCTCTATTTTCAAAACAGAAAGGCGCGCCCTGTCAATTATAATTACGAAAAACCAAGCTCAAGCAGCACATGGTATTCAAGAAGCATGGCCTTGTTGGGTACACTCATCCTTTTGTTTCTGTGCCTGCACCTATACCATTTCTGGCTAAAAACACGTATCACCGGCCTAAGCGTAGTGCCTGACCATGTTATGTTTCAAGGTAAAATGTATGAAGACCTGTATGGCGAAATGAAGTTTGTGTTTTCGCATTTGTGGGTGGTTATTATTTACGTGCTTGGCTGTATCTCGCTTTTCTGGCACCTGTTGCATGGTTTCAAAAGTGCTTTTCAATCGCTTGGATTTAATTACACTAAATACAAACCAGCCATAGCATTTGTGGGCGATGCATTCAGCATTATTATACCTACAGTATTTGCGGCCATGCCTATAGCTATGTATTTCAAATGGATTGCATAAACCATTAGCACAGCTGCAACTAATAAATTGAAATTGATTCAATACGAGTTCTCATAAAATATTCTGTTTAGAATGAAATTAGAAAGTAAAATACCAGAACGACCACTGGATCAAAAGTGGACTAAGTATAAAAACACTGCGCGACTTGTAAATCCTGCTAATAAGCGCAACATAGATGTAATAGTTGTAGGCACCGGACTTGCAGGTGCAAGTGCCGCAGCTTCGTTAGCAGAAATGGGCTATAAGGTGAAAGCATTTTGCTTTCAAGACAGCCCAAGACGTGCGCATAGTATAGCAGCCCAGG
>JANOXJ010000155.1:0-8603 GCA_031418455.1 Flavobacteriales bacterium
GCATAAGTCCAACAGCAGTGGCTTACTTTCTAAGTCTATGTTGGGCAATAATATTTTTTGCACCCCAGCATCCAAAGCGCGTTGCAGCATAGCTGCGCGGTCTTGGTCAAACTGGGGCAGGTATATATGCGAGTGTGTGTCTATAAGCATGCAGGCCCCAAACGTACGCTCCAAAACTTTTTGTTTTTACACTTGGGTAATTTTATTTGTGGCAATGTGTGTCCGCTAACTTTATGTGAATTTGAATATTTTTTATTTTTCTAAATAGAAAAGGGACGAAAAACATTCACGAACTTTTTAAGTTTTTAATCGTTTCAATGATTCTTATTATTTTTTTTTCACTCTTATCCTATAAAACTTGTTATGCAAAATCCTGCAACTATCTTGCACCCACTTTTAAATGAAACAATTTCACCCAATTCGATGAGCGAAAACGCAAAACTTATCTTAGATGGCAAAGAATACACTCTGCCAGTTTACACCGGAACTGAAAATGAAAAAGCTATAGACATTAGCAAACTTCTGGACCAAACCGGCTACATAACCCTTGATAGTGGTTATAAAAACACAGGCTCTACCAAAAGTGCCATCACCTTTTTAGATGGTGACAATGGTATACTTTGGTACCGTGGCTATCCTATTGAACAACTGAGCGAGTATGCTTCCTTTGTGGAAGTAGCTTACCTGCTTATATATGGCGAATTGCCTACTCCTAAGGAGTTAGAATATTTTCAAACCAGCATTACTCAGCACACACTAGTGCATGAGGATATGAAGCGCTTTTATGAAGCATACCCAACGGGAGCACATCCTATGGGCGTATTGTCTTCTATGATAGCGAGTATGTCTACTTTCTACCCTGAGTCGCAAAACCCAAATCGTCCGTTTAAGGACATAGAACTTACTATGCACCGCTTGTTGGCCAAAATGCCAACACTGGCTGCACAAGCGCATAAGGTGAGCATAGGCCACCCTATTATGTATCCTAAAAATGCATACACCTACACGCAAAATTTCTTGCACATGATGTTTGCATTGCCTACTGACGACTATGAAATAGACCCAGTGGTAGACGATGCATTGAATAAGTTATTGATACTACATGCCGACCATGAGCAAAACTGCTCTACCAGCACAGTGCGCATTGTAGGCTCTTCGCAAAGCAACTTATACTCATCCATAGCTGCCGGTATAGCTGCACTTTGGGGACCATTGCACGGTGGTGCTAACCAAGCTGTAATAGAAATGCTGGAGCGTATAAGATTAGACGGTGGCGATGTTGACAAGTGGGTAGCTAAGGCTAAAGATAAAACTGACTCGTTCCGCCTTATGGGCTTTGGACACAGAGTGTATAAGAACTTTGACCCACGTGCTAAAATCATTAAAAAAGCATGCGATGATGTATTGAACAAAATGGGTATACATGACCCAGTGTTGGACATAGCTAAGCGCTTAGAGGAAGTGGCTCTTAAGGATGAATACTTTATTGAAAGAAAGTTATATCCAAACGTAGACTTCTACTCAGGTATAATATACCGCGCCATAGGTATTCCTACTGAAATGTTTACTGTAATGTTTGCCCTTGGCCGCTTGCCAGGCTGGATAGCACAGTGGAAAGAAATGGTAGAGCAAGGCGAGCCAATAGGCAGACCACGTCAGATATATACTGGTATGAACAAGCGCGATTATATACCAATGCCATTAAGATAATAAAGCTTAAAATTTGAGCTTATTGATAGAAAAACCGAGAGGGGCGAATTAGTTTCGTCCCTCTTTTTTTTGCTAAATCCGATTCAAAAAATTATAACATGATAAATACTGCCGAAGTAAGCACCACTATAGAAAAAGGCATAGCCACCATTTCTTTCTATCACCCACAAAGCAACTCGCTGCCAGGTGTGCTGCTGCGCGAATTGGGCAACACCATAGCCGCCATGAGTGAAGACAATACCGTGAAGGTAATAGTGCTGCGAAGCGAGGGTGACAAAGCATTTTGCGCAGGTGCCAGTTTCGATGAGCTGGTGGCTATAAACGATTTGCAAACAGGACTCAAATTTTTTAGCGGATTTGCACATGTAATAAATGCTATGCGCACAAGCAAAAAACTAATAATAGGACGCGTGCAAAACAAAGCCGTGGGCGGTGGAGTAGGCATAGCAGCTGCGGTAGACTATTGTTTTGCCACCACAAAAGCATCGGTAAAATTGAGCGAACTAGCTGTGGGCATTGGGCCATTTGTAGTAGGGCCTGCAGTGGAACGTAAAGTGGGCCTAAGCGCCATGAGCCAATTGGCCATAAATGCCAGCGAATGGCAAACAGCACAGTGGGCAAAGGAGAAAGGATTGTATACCGAAATTTTTGAGACAGAAGAACAAATGGATGCTGCAATAGATGCCTTGGTAGAAAAACTTTCAAACTCCAACCCTGAGGCTATGAGCGAGCTGAAAAAGATTTTTTGGGCAGGTACCGAAAATTGGGACACGCTGCTATTAGAGCGCGCAGGCATCAGTGGCAGGCTAGTGCTTTCTGACTTTACAAAAAATGCTATAGAAAAGTTTAAGGCCAAATAGCCTTTCACTTAAAACTCTATACTCACTTTATAGCCCGCATGCGAGCGCACATTGAACACATGCCCATCATCAAACAATAAGTACTGGCCTTTTATACCTACCAGTTTTCCTTTAAACTCTGGCACTGAGTCCATCTTTAATGACTTTACTTTTTCGGGGTATTTCAGCACCGGATATTCAATGGTAGTTATAGTATCATCGTCAAAAAAGAAGGCTTCATAATCTTGTGGCAAGTAGGAGAGAGCTTCGTCTTTTTTGTGGCGCATATTTACCGGTGCCGCTATGTTTTTGAGCATAGCCTGCCAAGCTGTTTTGTCGGAAAAATGCTCTTTCAGAGCCACTTCCATTAAGCCGGCCAATTGCCTGTAAGGAGATTCTGCTATTATTATTCCTTCTGTAGCACCTTGGTCTATCCAGCGGCTGGGCAAGTTTGTGGCACGCGTTACGCCCACTTTTACATCGCTGGTTTTGCTCAGGTACACATAGTGCGGCTGTAGGTGGTGTTCTCGTTCCCAAGCCTCATCGCGCAGGGCTATGCCCTCGTGTATGCGGCTAAGCTCTGGCCTTATTATGCTCTCCACCGCCATAGGCGAGCTTAGCCAAGCTTCGTAACAAAGTCCTTCGCCAAAGGTTTTTTTTATTTTTTTGCCCGTGGCTACACAGTGTATTTCGTTTTCAAAGGTTATTATTAACTCTTGCCCCACCAGCGGATTCATATAAAAAGTGCCCGTGTTTTCTAATACATCATATGTAGGAAGCACGTATTGCGCCACTCCATCTAAGGTGGTGCGCATTTTTCTTAGGTTGGTTGTAATTTTTGTCAAGGAAAAAAGAATTTCTTGTTACAAATTTGCACCCGCAAATGAAAGTAAATACTACCATCACTCCACTACAATCCTTAATTGATTCAGGATATAATTCTGCCATTACCTATGCAGCCTACCGCTTGCTTATGCACCAACTGCACGAGAAGGGCAAAGTGACAGGGCCTACCCAAACCCAAGAGCTGCTAGACTACAGCCGCCTAAACGAGCAGCGCATGAACCGCCTGGACAAGCACTTTACAGTGCGCGAGGATTTGGCTAAGGCACTACAGGCTGTAAAGAAAAAATACACCTGGTTGGTTATTACCGAAGGGTGGTGTGGCGATGCGGCACAACTGCTGCCAATGGTAGAAAAAATGACTTTTGTAAACCTAAACTTAAGCTCGAAATACATACTGCGCGATGAGCATGAAGATGTAATGGACATGTTCCTTACCAATGGCAAGCGCTCCATACCGGCAGTAATATGCTTAAACGATGCAAACGAGGTAATATGGACCTGGACTGCACGACCTAAAGAAGCACAGAAGGTGCTGGAAGATGCCATAAGAGATGGAGCAGACAGCCACCAAGCCAAAGAAGCCTTGCACACATGGTATGCGCACAATAAAGGCGAAGCATTTCAAACCGAAATGCTTAAGTTGGTGAAGAAGATGTAAGGTGGGCGAAACTTTATATTACAGTTTATCATCTTCATTTACTTGGGTTGTTCGCGGCTTTATTCGTTTGATTTTATCAGTTACTTTGGTTCAGTTTATTTCTGGATGGCTTTTTTATTTGTCAAATTAAGCACTGCCCAGAACCATTTATGATCTTCTGATTTATTACGAGTTGAAATTCTAATCCTCATCCCCCCATCTAACTACATTTTGTCATCTATTGGCTTTATTTTCTATTGAAAGGTAGTATACTTTTACATGGCCTATTACGGCAGTGTGGAGTGTATCTCCAACTTAAAACCAATAACCTTAAATCTGTATGATGATGAAAACACTTTACCACAATTTTACTGCATTTTTCCTTGTTGCTCTTTGGGCTTGCGGACCTAACTTTTTACACGCTCAAAAAATATCGGCAGGGGCCGACCATGTTTTGGTCTTATGTGCTGATGGCACTGTGATGGACTGGGGCAGCTCCGACTATGGGCAGCTTGGCAGTGGCTCTAGCAACGATAGCGAGGTGCCCATTCCAGAATCTACCTTGGCCAATGTGCAAGGAGTAATAGCCGGATGCGACCATAGTATGGTGCTGCTAAATGATGGCGGTGTTAGGTGTTTTGGTGCTAATAGCTATGGTCAATTAGGCAACGATTCTAACTCCGATAGCAATGTACCTATAGAACCTTTTGAACTGAATAATATAGTGGCCATATCAGCTAATTATCATTCGCTTGCGCTTACTAGCAGTGGCACAGTATACTCCTTTGGCGAGGGTGGTAATGGCCAGCTAGGCGATGGTAACAATTTTGACAATGCATATCCAAGCCTTATTCCATCGCTGTCTGAGGTGGTAGCTATTGCTGCAGGCGATTACTTTTCGCTAGCTGTAAAGAGCAATGGAAGTCTATGGACCTGGGGCAGCAATGATAATGGTCAGTTGGGCAACGGTACTACCACAAGCAGCAATGTGCCTATAAATATAGAATCAATAGATAATTTGGTGGCAGTGGCTGGTGGTGGCAATTTTGCGTTAGCATTAAAAAGTGATGGCACAGTGTGGAGCTGGGGCAACAATTCTAGCGGCCAACTAGGCACAGGCAACAATGACCCTGTGGGCGCACCAGTGCAAGTAATAAACCTTTCAGGCATAGTAGCCATTAGCGCAGGTGGCAAACATGCGGTAGCACTTAAAAATGATGGTACCGTTTGGACTTGGGGCGGCAATCTGTTCAATCAGTTGGGAAATGGGAGTGCTATAGACAGCAATGTGCCTGTTCAGGTAAGCGGCCTTACTGGTGCAGTGGCCATAGATGCAGGTGTAGATTTTAATACTGTGGCACTAAAGGCAGATGGCACCGTGTGGAGTTGGGGGAGCGGCTTTATGGGTAGCGCGGGGGTGTCCAACAGCAGTGTGCCTATTCAAGTAAACGGCTTGTGCGAGGTGGCTTCTGAGGTAGCATTGATGGAGCAACCTCGTGATATTAGCGTTTTTCCTAATCCATTTGAAAACAGCATAACCATAAAAGAAATGAATGCAAAGGGCCATGCAACAATAATGGATATGATGGGCAATGTTGTGGCGGCTTTTCCACTGATATATGGGAATAATCAAATTGATACTTCTGGCCTATCAACCGGCTTGTATTGGATAGAGCTAGAGAAGAATGATTATAAGGAAATAATAAAATTGGTAAAGCAATAGGGGAGGATTTGTATTGTCTTGTATGTCAGCTCTGCAATTTTAATGGATGGTTTCTCAATTAAATTCTCAGAATTTTTGAGTACCTAGTTTACTATTGCAGCCATTGAAAAAAATCCTCTTCATAGCCAGTCATCGTCCTGAGCGCGCACCGGGGCAGCGCTTTAGGTTCGAGCAATATTTTGCCTTCTTGCAAGAAAATGGATATAAGTGCCACCTTTCTTTTTTGCTTGATGAAGAGGGTGATAGACTCATTTATGGTAAAGGAAATTTTTTAAAAAAGGCTCTTATGCTTTTGTCGCATTACCGCAAAAGATGGCATGATGTAAAGCATGCAAATGACTACGACATCATTTTTATCTTTCGCGAAGCTCTTATGACACGCAGTATTTTTTTCGAAAAGCAATTTGCCAAATCGCGCGCTAAGTTGGTATTCGATTTTGACGATGCTATTTGGAAAAACGATACCAGCAATGCCAATAAGCTATTTGCTTGGATGAAAAATCCAGAGAAAATAGCCAAGACAATAGCCTTGTGCGACCTTGTATTTGCTGGCAACAATTACCTGGCAGACTATGCCAAACAGTATAACCAGGAGGTAGTAATAGTGCCCACTACTATAGATACTGACGAGTATGTGCGGGTGCCAGGTCCTCCTAAAGATTACATAACCATAGGCTGGAGCGGAAGTATTACTACCATCAAACATTTTGAGTTAGCCATACCATTTTTACTAGAAATAAAAAAGAAGTATGGACCTAAAGTGCGCATAAAAGTGATAGGCGATGCGCGCTTTAAAAACGAAAAACTAAGCATACAAGGCATAGCATGGAATAAGGATGCTGAAGTGCGCGAGTTGAGCGATATAGACATAGGCATAATGCCACTGCCCAACGATGAGTGGGCGCGCGGTAAGTGCGGACTAAAAGGACTGCAATACATGGCCTTGCAAATACCCACGCTTATGTCGCCTGTGGGAGTGAATACAGAAATAATACAACACGGAGTAAACGGCTATTTGCCTAATACCACAGAGCAGTGGGTGCAATGCATAAGCACACTCATAGACCAACCACAACTGCGCCAGCGGTTGGGCGTGGCTGCACGCCAAACTGTGGTGGACAAGTATTCAATACATGCCAATAAGGAGCTGTATTTGCGCTATTTCAATAGCCTTGGTTAAGTGTTGCTGCTCATTACAAAATGTTAGGCATTCACTACGTTTTTTTACAGTTTCTTTGTGTAAGAAAAAAATTGTAAGCACACAAAATGTTTGGATTTTTTCTATGAAATAGTGCCATGAAAAGGAATGATTTTTTAAAAACTATAGGACTTGCCACAGTAGCTGGTGCCACCATGAAATTAAGTGCGCTCAATAATTTAGCCCAAGGCGAAACCACCGAAAAAATGCCGGTGCTTTTTGTAGGTCATGGCAGCCCCATGAATGCTATAGAAGAGAACTCATTTACCAAAACCATGAAGGCAATAGCTGCAGGTATTACCAAGCCTAAGTCTATACTTATGGTATCGGCCCATTGGGAAACCAAAGGCACATTTGTTACCGCGCAAGAGCAGCCGCCCACAATACACGACTTTGGCGGATTTCCGCAAGCCTTGTTTGATGTGGAGTACAAAGCGCCCGGTAGCACTTGGCTTGCCACCGAAACTAAAACGGCTTTAACTAGCACCAATGTGGGCCTTAGCAACGAGTGGGGGCTAGACCATGGCTGCTGGAGTGTAGCTAAAAACATGTTTCCAAATGCTGATGTACCCATAGTACAACTAAGTTTGGACTACAGTCAAAAGCCTCAATACCACTATGACTTGGCTAAGCAATTGGCAGTGCTGCGCACTAAAGGTGTACTCATAATGGGTAGTGGCAATATGGTGCACAACCTTGGGCTAATTCAAGTAAACAATGGCGACTTCAATGCGCCATTTGCTTTGGACTGGGCACTCGAGGCTAGTGCGAAATTTAAGGACCTCATCAACAAAGGCGACCATGCATCATTGGCCAATTATGCCAGCTTAGGCAAGGCGGTGCAACTTGCAGTGCCTACTCCGGAGCACTTTTTGCCGCTTTTGTATACTTTGGCTTTACAAGACAAACAAGACACATTTTCTTACTTTAACGACCAAGCCATGGCAGGTTCGCTTACCATGACATCGTTAGTTATAAATACACCCACCAACACTGCAACTGAGGCAAAACCTTCTGCTACGGCACCGCCCGATAGCAGCGCAAACAAACCCTAATACCGATTGGACATCTGTAAAAGTTCAAAAATGCGTTCCTTTTTTTTGGACTAAGCAGTAGTATCCATCGGCATTTGCCACTTTAAGATTGATTTTTTATTGGTATAAAAAATAAATCGCATTGGTATAACTTATTGTGTATGAACAGGTGTTAAAAAAGATTACAATTTCATGTTATTTGGAATCGTTTTTAATAAGATATTGCGCCAAGTAAATTTTTTATGCGAGTAATCATAGCCGATAGCAACCACCTTATAAGAACTGGCCTCAACGCCATTCTTACCCAATACAAGGATTTGGAACTTTTGGGCGAGGCATCTAATGACGAGCAATTGCTGGAAATGGTGCGCAACTTTGACCCGCAGGTAGTGCTTATAGATTTTGCTGCTAAAAATTTTAGTATAGATGTAATACCCCGATGTCATAAAATAAACTCGCGTGTGAAATTTGTTGCAATTACGGGCGAGCAGAGCGGGCACACTATAGTAAATGCCTTGCGCGCAGGGGTTACCAGCTACATAAAAAAAGATTGCGATGTGCAGGAAATTCTGGACAGCATTCGCGAAACGGGCAATGGAGGTAAATTCTTTTGCGG
>JANOXJ010000156.1:0-5727 GCA_031418455.1 Flavobacteriales bacterium
GAAGTGGCAATTAATTTAATCACCTTAGACTTTTTCATTTTCAAATTTTCAAATTTCCTCATTACTTACTTCTCACCTCTTCTATATTCATTTGCTTAAACTCGTTGTACACTGCACTTATGCCTTGGTGCAATGCTATGCTGTGTTTCCAGCCCAACTGGTGCAAGCGCGACACATCCATAAGCTTGCGCGGAGTGCCATCTGGCTTGGTAGTGTTCCAACGCAACTCGCCTTGGTAGCCTACTATTTCCTTCACCATTTCGGCCAATGCTTTTATAGTTAGGTCTTCTCCGGTGCCCACGTTTACAAACATTTTTTCGCTATAGTTCTGCATAAGGAAATAGCAAGCATCGGCCAAATCGTCTACATGCAAAAATTCGCGCATGGGCGAACCTGTGCCCCACACTTCCACATGATCAGTGCCTTCATTTTTTGCTGTATGAAATTTTCTAATAAGTGCGGGCAACACATGCGAGTTGTTTAAATCATAATTGTCGTTTGGGCCATAAAGATTGGTAGGCATGGCGCTTATAAAATTGCAACCATACTGATCGCGATAGGCCTCGCACAATTTAATACCGGCAATTTTAGCAATGGCGTAAGGCTCGTTGGTTTGTTCTAACAAGCCGGTAAGCAAGCTCTCCTCTTGCAACGGCTGTGGTGCAAGCTTTGGGTATATGCACGAGGAACCAAGGAACAATAATTTTTTTACACCACACACATAACTGGCGTGAATGATGTTGCTCTCAATCATTAAATTCTCATACAAAAACTGAGCACGATAAATATTGTTGGCCTGAATGCCGCCCACTTTAGCAGCCGATAGAAAAACATACTCAGGTTTTTGATGCTCAAAAAATTCGTTTACTGCGCTTTGATTGCGCAAGTCTAACTCGCCCGAGGTGCGCAGCACAAGATTAGAATAACCCTCTGCAATAAGCTTGCGAACAATGGCACTGCCCACCATGCCCCTATGGCCTGCCACATAAATGCGCGCGTTTTTTTCCATGAGCGCAAACGTAACCGTTTTTTGGTCAAATTTTACTCAGAAATCTTAAGCCATTTGCGAGTGAGCAATTTGTCATTTTTAATGAGCGCTATCATATACATGGCATTGGCCATGCCGCGCGTGTCAATGGTTTGGAAGGGCTTGTCGCCTGTGATAACAAGATCCTTTACCAACTGACCTATGGCATCGTAAATGACTAGGCGGTATTCCAGCCCATCATAAGGCACCGCCACAGCTATCATATCGCCACCGGGGTTAGGATATACTTGAAACCAATCGTCCCCGCTAGTTCCATTATCACCTGTTGGCTCTATGGTGCTTTTGTAACAATCAAAATGCTGGTCGTTGTAAAATTGTTGCACCACGGGTATGTATGATTGGAGGAGTTGGAGGCTGGCCAACTGAGGTTCTGCAACCGCATTAGTATCGCGCGCCATTACATAGGCTATATCAAAACAAAATTCTTCACCCTTGCCCAAAAATATTTCTTCGCCTGAGCCCATCATTCGTCTATCACCAGACGGATTGCCTGATGATTGTTCGTTCCAAATGTTTCCTTCTGTTTGCCAAGGATATGATGGGAACATATAATTGGCCTCTTGATTTGTAACTCCCACACCACTAACACCATTACCGCCCCACAATATATGCTGACCATTTTTCCAAGTGGAGTTCATGAAATTGTAAAAGTGCTCGTCTATTATAGGATCTCCACTGGCCGGATTTGTGCCTATGTTATAGTAAACGCTATTCGTCATTTTTTGGTTTAGAAATAAACAACCTGCGCTAGCGGGGTAATTGCAATAGCCATAGGAAACTGAAGACATTTGGTCGTCAGCATCACCATTAAAACTGTAATAAAATTTCAAGAGGCTATCACACCCTACATAGTCATCAAAAGGGCTACCATTATCAAAATCGGTCCATACAGCGGCCCTAAATTTTTCATAATCATTTTCCGAACGATTTATGATTCTATAATTCATAAATAATGTATGACTTACTTCTTCTAGCGGTGATTCGTACAAATACGCCATTACATGTATTTCTACATTAAGCGAATCAGGAAGAAGTTCGTCTACTTCAAATAATTGAGCATAGCTATTCTTGTCGTTAAGCATAAAATAGGCACATTGATCTCCTTTTATGGCTGGGTAATCTCCTAATTCAGGCTCATATAATCCATTGGAATTCAAATCTACAAATGGTGCAAGATTAATTGCTTCCCCGTTTACGGTATTCCCGTGAGCCGGCCAATTGGCAATAACTTCCGGCATTTCGTAATTTGGATTAGTATAATTGGTTATATGAAAATTGATTTGTGCTTTAGTTAAATCAAACACTCTTAAATATTTGTTTAAGTAACCTTGATTTTGTTCATTGGCTATTGGTCCAAAAGTAAAATTTTGAAGGTTATTATAAGTATTAGCTGATACAATTGTATCACTATCATTAATGCCATATAACCACAATGCGGCCGAATATAAAGTCGATATTTCATCGTGTTCATCCGTAGGAAAATAAAACGAAGCCCTTGATGATGAATCATAAAACTGAGAAGCGAGTGGATTTATTAATGGTTTCAAACTTCCGCTGCTCAATTGAATATAATCAGTACCGGCTTTTACCAAATGGAGACCCCCGGCAAAAAAAGAAGTGCTGCAAATGCAAGCATAATATTCTCCCTCAAAAAAAACAATATCTGATGGCCCGAAATTGTGCCTACTAGTTGCGAAGTTACCCTCAACATAATGACCATTTGGACATCTAAATGGGCCTATGGGGTTATATGACTTCGTTACAATATTTTTTTCAAATATTGAATAAACCTTGCCAGCATATTGCTGATCAATAGGCACGGAAATATTGGCAGGTGCAAGTTGTTCTGCAATTAATCTATATATTGAGAATGGAAAATTTCCGTTAACGTCTGCATTAAATTGGACAGATATGTATAGTTCGTTATCTACAACCGATAATAAATTGGTTCTTCCGTCCGTATTATAGTTGTAATCCAACCAAACATTACCATCAAAAGAATATAACGTGGAGTCAGCAGCAACATACATTTTATTTTCAAAGACCTCAACATCCATAATACTAGTTGAAAATAACTGGTCCATTGCTAACCATTGGTCATCTACTCTCTTATAAATTATGCTATCTCTGTATGTATAAAGAGTTGAATTATATTCAATTATTTCCGAATGAAAATTACCTCCTGCTACGCCAATGCTTGTCCAAGTTGAATCTACCAGCATAGCAGCACCACTATAGTTCGTGAGTCTGCCGGCTATTATTAAATCACCATTGTAAGTAATCATACTGGCTATTCTATCGCTGGATATAAAGCTGGGCAAGGGCTCAAAAGCATTGGCATTTTCGCCATCCCATGTTGCAAGATTGGCTATATCAAGACCAAAAAATTCTGTGAACTTTCCACCACAAACCAACTCATTATTGAACACATGCAAATCGTAAATGTCGCCTGTGGCTAGTGCTTGCTGGTCCATAAGATCATTTCCTTCCAATAGCACCGGCACAAATCGCTGTGCATATGTGGCACCATGACATAATACAAAAATGAAAAGGAGAGTAAAATATTTCATGCCGCGAGATTTGATATCAAGTTTACGAATAATATGTGATCGGGTATCACTTTCTTTAGGACATTCGTTCACAATAATATCAGGTCTAACTACCCCCTCACATCCAATGCATCTCTAAGGCCATTGCCCACCATCATAAACGAAAGCACTAGCAGCATAATGCACACACCAGGCAATATGGCCAAATAAGCTAAGTCTGTGGTGATAAAGGCATAATGCTCGCGTATCATATTGCCCCAACTGGGTGTGGGAATTTGCGCACCAAGACCAAGAAAACTCAAGCCTGCCTCTATCAAGATAGCACTTGCAAAGTTGGCTGCACTAATGACTATTATGGGCGAGAGTATATTGGGCAAAATATGTTTGAATATGATGCGCATTTCTGAAAAGCCCAATGCACGTGCTGCTTCCACATACTCCTTCTCGCGCACGCTAAGCACCTGCCCGCGGGCTATGCGCGCTACCTCTACCCACATGGTAAGGCCTACTGCAAGAAATACTTTCCAAAACCCGGTGCCAAATGCAAAGGTGATGGCCATTACTAAAATCAACGTGGGTATAGCCCACACTACGTTGGTAAACCACATAATTACATTGTCCACCCAACCACGATAGTAGCCCGCTATAAGGCCTAATGTAAGCCCTACCAACAATGAAATAATTACTGCTATGGCTCCAACAGCAAGTGATATGGATGCACCTGCCATAAGGCGCGACAACAAATCGCGGCCATACTTATCGGTACCCAATAAAAATTTTTTCTTATGCTCGTATGACTTGGGACCACTAAAAATGTAGTCCACCTTTTGCAAGTTTTTTTGGGCATACACCGTCTTTTGATTAGTGTCTGCTTTTGGCGACCATAGGATAGCCTGCACTGAGTCGGTACCCATTACTTCGCTAACACTTGATACGGCTATCTCATTATACGCTTTTGGCCACCCACCGTTGAGCCATCCTTGCAAGGTGCCAGGGTTTTCATGCCACCCAATATTTTCGCGCAAGGTGGTCACTTCAAAACCAGGCTTGCGGCTACTGAGCAACAAATTCTGATCATTTGCATTCACAGTTTTGTCGGGCCGTATGATGGGGCCTAGTAATGCCACCAACGCTACCAAACCAATAAACACAAGCCCTGCCATGGCAAGTGGATTGCTCCTAAAACGGCTCCATGCTTTGTTTTTATCGTTTGCTTCTTTGGTATGTACGCTTTGTGTAGACAATAATTAATTTTTCTTATGTGGTAACTTTTCTTCCCTTCCAATAGGGTTTGTAAAACAAACTCACCAAAGCAATGATGAGCAGGTAAAATGGATAAATTATTGACAGTGCCATTATATCTCGTTCAATTATTTTTTCATCCAATTTTTTAGCTACTGCATTTATTAATGAATAGTCCACAGTAGCCTTTAAGCCAAACAGAAATAGAAAGTACCACAAATAATCCAGCGGAAAAATAACCGCTCCAATGGCCATAATAAGTATAGAAGCATTGGCCATGAAAATAATAAAACCTGACCACTTCATGTGTACATCGGAAGCCTTTTTCATTTTGCCTGCCCAACGTATTCGCTGTTCTAAGAGTGCTTTCACCGAGTTAGGACATTTGGTTTCGGCCACACTTGCTTTACTCCAAATATATTTTACACTATTCAGCCCTAGCCTTTTAAATGCAAGTAGAGTAAACATATCATCGCCACCAGATACTTGCTTGTGATGTGTGTATGCTCCTGTATGTATTAGTGTGTTACGCTCCACACAAAGGTTGGCTCCGTTGCACATAAGGGCTCTGTTTTGTCGAGCAGATGCACCTGTTAAAGCCATTAAGCTAAGCCACTCCATGCGCACTAGTTTTTTCCAGTATTTGGGCTCTTCTTTTAATACAACCGGTGCAATAATCATAAGTGGCTCTTGCAGCAAATAAAATGATGCAATGTGTTGCAACCACTGTGGTTGCACGCGCACATCAGCATCTATGGTTACTATTAAGTGGCCTTTACTATTGTCTAGCCCCCATTGCAATGCTGCTTTTTTGCCTTGTTCATTTTCCAAACTAAGCATCACAAAATTGGTATTGAAAGGCATTCGGTTTTTTATCAAAACCTCGCT
>JANOXJ010000157.1:0-4837 GCA_031418455.1 Flavobacteriales bacterium
GGCAGCTTCACGCGCACCAGCAAACACCTCTAAATTGAACGGTGTGGCTGGGTTATAGCCCGATGGGCTAACTATTCCGCTTGCTACAATTAAGTATTTTTCATCAGTAGCTAGAGTGTAGGTAAATGTGGCCAAAGCTTCGCTTACATCCATACTGGTAGCAGGTGCTATAGCTATACTTATTTCAGTTTCGGCTGGTGCATTTACAAAAGGTGTAGCTGTTCTAAATGCAAAGTCATCAAGCAAAATTTCTCCGTTAAGATAAACGTCTACCTGCTCGGCAGCCGCATCAGCACAGTTGTGAATTACCTGCACTCTGGCAGTTTGTGATTGGGCGATTAGTGCGCCTCCAAAAAGTAAAAGGAATAATGTAGTTTTTTTCATTGTGGTAAAATTAATGTCCTCAAATAACTACGTAAAAGAAATAATTGTTCAATCTTTTGGTGAAAAAACTAAACAAAAATTTAATACACCATTTTTTCCAATGCTAAATGGTTGTTAAGTATGAAACCGTAACACGAATATTAGCGTTCTGCTCGTTTACATTTGAAAGTATGAAATACACTTTGGTTTCTATGAAAAGCGCACGAATAAAGTTCCTTTTATTCGCTATTTTCTTTGCCGCTTTATCTTGTATGAATGCTCAGATAGAAGTGGAAGAATATACCAAGGAGGTGCATTGCAATGTGAATGATTTTAGCAAAATAACCCCTGTAAAAGCTTTCTCACCTGCCGGCCCCATCACTAGCAATGTAATGGAGCAAATTTTTTCAGGAGGATGCATGGGTACTCTTGTTCGCTCTTATACGTTCACTAATAAATTTGGAGAGCAAGCCACCGCTGAGCAATACATTTTTCTTACTGATACTGATGCTCCTGTGCTAATGGGAGTACCTACAGACTCAGAGGTAAAAGCGGATAATATTCCGGCTCCGGCAGTGGTAGTGAGCCAGGACAATAGTGGCCGTTCATATCAAGTATATTTTTCTGAAGCAAAAAGCGAAACGCACATTACACGCACCTGGACATGCACTGATGATTGTGATAACACAGTGAAGTCAGTACAACACATTACCTTGGTGGAATAAAATTTAAACATGTTATATTTAAGATAACCGCATTTAAATGCGGCTTTTTTTGTTGTTTGCCTCAACCAAATGCAATTGTTTTGCATTACTTTCGTCTCAGTTCAAATAAAAAAAAAATATTTTTCATACTTAAAAAAACGACCAATTATGAGTTTGCATGAAATGGGAATACCAAGCGTTGACTTAGCTGATTTTATACACGGCAATGCAGAACAAAAAAGTAAATTCGTTCAAGACCTTGGAAAGGCTTATGAAGACATAGGCTTTGTGGCTGTAAGCAATACATTAATAGATGAGCCTACAGTAGATGAATTGTATAAGGAAGTTCAGAAATTTTTTGAACAGCCCGAAGATTTTAAACTAAAATATGAAGACAAGAAAATAGCTGGACAGCGCGGCTACACCTCCTTTGGACGCGAGCATGCCAAAGGCAGCAATGCGGGCGATTTAAAAGAGTTTTGGCATTTTGGCCAAGAAGTGGAGGGTGACGATCCTATAAAATCTGAATACCCCAATAACATATTTGTTGAGGAAATGCCAGCGTTTAATAAGGTGGGACTTAAAGCCTATCGCGATTTGGAAAACAGCGGCCGTTATATGCTGCGTGCTATAGCGATTTACCTGGGGCTTGACGAATTTTATTTTGACGATAAAATAAAAAATGGCAACAGCATACTGCGCCCTATACACTACCCACCTATAACCTCTGAGCCTAAAAGTGCTGTGCGCGCAGGCCAGCACGAGGATATAAACCTTATTACATTGCTTATTGGCGCAAGTGCCGATGGATTGGAGGTGCTTAATAAAAAGAATGAGTGGGTAGCAGTAACGGCATTGCCCAACCACATAGTAGTAAACGTGGGCGATATGCTGCAGCGCCATACCAACGGAAAGTTAAAAAGCACTACCCACCGCGTGGTAAACCCACCGCGCGAAAAATGGGGTACAAGCAGATACAGCATCCCATTTTTCCTGCACCCACGCAGCGACATGCGTTTAGATTGTCTTCCATCATGCGTGCCTGCTGGCGAAAAGCCACATTGGGAGCCCATTTCGGCAGGTGAGTTTTTAGATGAAAGATTGGCTGAAATAGGTTTGAAAAAGTAAATTTTCGCTCCATAAAAAATAAATTAATTGCAATGCACAATTCCGAAAAGGGTTGTGCATTGTTTTTTTATTTTAGAACTTGCATTGGTAATATAGATATGGAGTTGCATTTTTAATGGTTATTTAAACAAATAGACCAAGATTTTTAGTAGTTTTCATAATTTCAACGGGTCAGTTTTTTTTTGTCTTTATGTAAGGACAAAATCCAATGAAAACCTGCAATCCAAAATTTACTTTACTTGAATTATACGTGCCCTTTGATTCCTCAGCAAGATTTTGGAAAAAAGTATATTTTCCTTTTATCGGAGAAACAAACCAAAAGTCTGCCACTGCGCTTAAACCGAATGAAAATCGTGCGTGTTGCCTTCCAATAGATGTTCTAAATCTCATACCTGGAACAAGGATTCTATGAATTATTCCAAAAATAAATGTGGTATCTCGTTGTTGTCCGATTTGATTAGGGGGGCCAGATTCATAAAATCTATAATCAATGGAACTTCTGGAAACGGAAAGTGCGGGTGAAACAAATGCAGAGTAAAAAAATCGATAGTTTTTTAATTTATTTATTCCCATTCCATAGGTTATGGTAGAATGAAAAATACTTAAATCAATCCAATCTAAATTTAGGCCTAAAGGAAGGTATACCGAATCCGAAGCATTTGGCGGTACCGATGAAATAAATCGTGTGGGTAATTCTCCTATTTCTAATTCTGTGCGGTAGATTATTTTGCGTTTACTGGATTTTTTTTCTAGAGCGCAGCCAAAGGTTAGCACCTTCCATTCCTTTCCTGTCAATTTGTATTCTCCATATTCAGATTTGAATTTGCCTGCTAAATATGCATGAGCCCCAAACTGAAGACTAAAGGTCCGTTTACCTAATTTGTAAGTATAATAGGGACTCTGCACCTTGGCAGAGTCCGATTGTGCAATGATCCCACTTGTGCAAAACAGGAACAATGCGAAATATATTGGCTTATTTTTTTTGACATAACCTAATTGAAAGTCCAAAATTTAATCCAGCAGCAAAATGTGATGAACGATAATCACCTTTTGATTCTTCAGCTAAATTAGGAAAAAATTGATATTTACCCTTAACTTGAGATCGTATATAATACGTAATTGTAGGGGATAAATTGAGTTGAAATAGACCTAAATTAAGTGATAGATTTCCACGAGCTCGCAGACCTGGTGAAATCCTTTGATGGTGCATGTTAAATTCCAAAATTATGTCTTGCCTAGAGCCAACCATGTAAGGTGCTTTTTTACCCTCGCTGAATGTATCACCTACACTTTTGTCGGCTATCGCTATGAAAGGAATTAAGGCAGCTATGGCAGCCAATTTATTTTTTATTTGTTTAACCTTTCCAATACCGAAGCCCACCATAAGTTGAGTGCCTGATAAATCAACAAGGTGAATATGTACTCCTCTTGGTAAATAAACAGAATCTGCGGGATTAGGTGGTAAACTTAGAACATAATCGGTAGGAAGTATGGAACCTTCGGCTTCAAAAACTTTATAAGTATTTATGTTTTTATAAAATTCTAAACTTATGCCTCCATTAAATTGAATAGGTCGTTCGCTGGAAAGTGTATATGACCCTGATAAGTTTTTGAAATTGCCCTTGCCATACATAGTGTAACCAGAATAAAGTACCAAGCGAATTTGTTTTTCAAAATGTTGGGGACATCTCACCAGGGAGGTGTCCCTTACACTACAAAATCCAAAAGTAGTTTAGAGCAGCAGTGCCAAAGTCACTATTACCACTCTGCGTTGTGTTCCCATATTTCTGAATTACTTATATTAAATGCTCCGGTAACAGGGTAATTGGCCTGAGAAACCGCAAGCTCTGTGTACTATTCATTTTTCCTTGAGTTTATTTTTTTGTTTTGCTCGAAAGGCTGAAATCCAATTAGAAACTGCAAACCAAAATTTACTTTACTCGATTCATATTTACCTCTCGATTCCTCTTTTAAATTATTAAAGAAAACATATTTACCATAGACAGGTGACAATATCCAACCATCAATGGCACCGGATATTCCAAATGTAAAATGACGACCTTTAAAGCCTGCACTACCTCTAAGTTGTACACCTGGTGCTAAAAATCGATTATACATTGAAAACGAAAGAGTAGTATCTTGTTTAGAACCTACTTGATATGGTGGCCTAGGTTCGTAATGTCTGTGACCAACTGAACTTCGGCCCAATGATAGCAGAGGAATAATATAGCCGGAACAAAAGATTCGCCTTTTGATTTGGTATTCTTTTCCCAATCCAAAACCTAATTTTAGATGAATTAAGCTCAGGTCAACCATTTTTAAGTTCAAGCCATAAGGCAGATACACCGAATCTGATGCTTGAATAGGAAGTTCTAAAATATAGTAAGTAGGCAAAATAGAAATTTCCAATTGTAAGCGGTATGTTTTTTCTTTTTCATGTGAAGACCAATTTAAAGCTCCCCCAACGGATAATACAGATGTAATTGAGCCTTTCAAATTATATGGGCCATAATCAGACTTAAATTTACCACTAGGATATACTGATAATCCACCTAATGCTTCAATACTAATGCGCTTATTCCATTTAAACGGACTCTGCACATATGCAGAGTCCGATTGCGAATAAGAAATCTTAAAAATAG
>JANOXJ010000158.1:0-6086 GCA_031418455.1 Flavobacteriales bacterium
CCACTTGGGCGTGCAGATATTTTACTACCATCGGCCAATACAAATTGCAACACATTAGAAGCCGGCAAATCTATTTTGGTAATGGCACCGCTGGCAAGGTTGGTAATGGTGCTGTGCTGTATATCGCGCAGTTCCACTACATCCGATCCGCCCAATGCCTTGGGCGGTGTGGCACGCAGATTCACCATCATGCTGTTTATTTTTTCTAAACCATCCAATCCCTTCATGGTAATGGATACCAATGCCTCGTGATACAATCCAAAGCGCTCATATATTTCCATAAGCATGTTCCAAAGCGTGGTATTGTTGGCTCTGCACCATGCAGCTATTTCAGCTATAACTACTGAGGATAGTATAGCATCCTTATCGCGCACAAATTCTCCTACTGAATAGCCATAACTTTCCTCGCCACCGGCTATAAAAGTTTCTTTGCCTTCGCGCTCGCGAATTACACCTGCTATGTATTTGAATCCGGTCAGTGTGTCGTACCACTTTACATTGTATGCTTTGGCTATTTCTTCTAAAAGGTCGGTGGTTACTATAGTTTTAGCAATGTATTGTGTGCCGTTGAGCATTTGTTTTTGGCTCCAACGTTGCAACTCGTAATACACTAACAAGCACGCAGCCTGATTGCCATTAAGCAAAACCAACTTGCCCTCATTGTTGCGCACGGCCAGCCCCACGCGGTCTGCATCGGGGTCGGTGGCCAATACCAAATCTGCATTTTCCTTTTCTGCAAGTGCAAGTGCCAGGCTAAGTGCCTCGCGTTCCTCCGGATTAGGAGAAACTACGGTTGTAAAATTTCCATCGGGAATTTCTTGTTCCTTTACTACCAACACATTGCTAAATCCCAAGGCATGCAAGGCTTTTGGCACCATGGTAATGCCGGTGCCATGTATAGAGGTGTACACTAATTTTAAATCATTCGCTTTTTTTATTTCATCCTTAGCGTGAATGATTGACTCTAAGTTTTTGAAATAAGCCTGCTCTACTTGTTCGCCTATGCTATGAATTAAATTTTTATTTGCTTCAAATTTTACATCCTCTATATGTAGCACGCTGCGCACTTCATTTATTATTCCTTTGTCGTTTGGCGGCAGCACTTGCGCGCCATCTTCCCAGTATACTTTGTATCCATTGTATTCTTTAGGATTGTGCGATGCGGTAATGACTATGCCCGCTTTGCACTTTAGCTCGCGCACAGCAAACGACAACAATGGTGTTGGTCTCAGGGCGTCAAAAATGTGGACACTAATTCCATTAGCGCTTAACACCGATGCGGCAGTATCGGCAAAAAATCTGGAGTTGTTTCTGGAGTCGTATGCTATGGCCACGGCACAAGGCTGTGTACCAAACTGCTTGAGTATATAATTGGCCAAACCTTGTGTGGCCGTGCCTACGGTATACTTGTTCATGCGCATGGAGCCCACGCCCATAATGCCACGCAAACCGCCAGTGCCAAATTCTAAATCGCTATAAAATGCTTCTAATAAATTTTTCTCATCGCCATGCATTAAAGCTTTTACCTCTGCCTGCGTAGTTTCATCTACCGCGTTGGTAAGCCAGCTGGAAGCCTTGGCGGTAGCTTGCTCCAACAGTTGTGTTGTTGTATTCATAAATTTATAAAATATATTTAAAGTCTCATTAATATTCGTTCTCTACACACAGCTTTAATCCCTCTTGCCACGATTTTATTTTAAAGCCTATCACTTTTTCGAAACGCGAAGCATTGAGTTTGGAATAAGCGGGTCTAAGCGCCTTGGTAGGAAATTCATGGCTTGGTACGGCATTTACCTTAATAGGTTGTTGGTGCATGTCCATTATTTCTTTGGCAAACTCATACCACGATGCCTGGCCAGCCGGAGAATAATGGTACAGCCCGTGTTTCACGGAGTTCGTGCTAATAATTGTTTTATTTAACAATAACATTACATCCTCAGCCAACATGCGGGCATATGTGGGTGCCGATATTTGGTCGTTTACCACTGTCAAATCTGGGCGCTCTTTGGCCAGGCGCAACATGGTTTTATAAAAATTGTGACCATAAGTGCTATAAAGCCACGATGCTCTAATGATAAAATACCTTTTGAACACCTCATCGATTAAGCGCTCTCCTTCTAATTTACTATGGCCATAAAAATTCAAAGGATTTACAGCGTCTGTCTCTTTATAGGGAGTGTTTTTTTTACCATCAAAAACATAGTCAGTGCTGATATGAATAAGAAGCGCTTCGTGTTGTTTGCAGGCCATGGCCAAATATTTTGGGCCATATGTGTTTATTTCGGTGGCTGCTTCATGCTCCTGCTGTGCCAATTCTACATTGGTATATGCTGCACAATTAATCACAGCAGCAGGCTTGTGCAATTCCATTACATGCTTTACATGGTGCTCTAATCTTACATCCAACTCTTGCTTTGTAACAAAAACAAATTCGTAATCGCTATAGTTAGGCGCTATAGTTTTAAACTCAGTGCCCAACTGCCCATTGCTGCCCGTTACAAGTATTTTATGAAGATTTTTAGCATGCATGCTTACTATTCTTAGGTGACGAAGGTAATAAGGTATTAATAATGGCCATGCCCTGCAAGGGCACGATTTGGGAATAAAACTACATTTTTGCAGTAGAATAGACAAAATAAAAATACCTTTGCTTGCCTTGGCACAATGCTTGGCTTGTCTATGGAAGACACAACAAAAAGTTCATCATATGAAAAAGCACATACTTTATTCCATACTGCTTGTTGCTATTTGTTTTCATCAAAAGCAAGCCTCAGCTCAGGGACGCAGAGCGCCTTCTATTAACTTTGGTGTTCAGGTAATACAGCCCTTGGGCCAGTTTAAAGATGTATATGACGGCTATCCTGCAGGCTTTGCAGGTACGTTTAGTTCTCCTTTGGGAGCATCACCTTTTGAAGTAGGAATAGGCTTGGCCTGGAACAACATGGGTTCGCAAAACGAAGATGTAACAGCATATGTAGGCACAGATGATTCTGGAGATAGCATATATGACCAGGGTACTATGCGCATACGCAGCAACATCAATCGATTTCAAATACTCGGCAGATTCAGACCCCTTAACGGATTTATACAACCCTATGCTGATGGAATATTAGGCGTGGAAACGTATAAAACTAAAACGGACATTACCCTTAATGGCAACGGATACTCTGAAGCCAACAATAGTAAAAGGCAACATTTCGACATGAGTTATAGCTACGGCTATGCCGTTGGTTTGCGCTTTAGGGTGGCTCCATCTATTTTTATAGATGCGCGATTCGAAAATTTAATTGGTGGTTTTGGCACTTATGTGGATCAAGAAAGCATACAAGTAGTGGATGAAAACACAATACAATTTGAAACACTAGAGTCACGCACCGATAAGTTTACCTACCAGTTAGGAGTGGCAATTGGATTTTAGCACGAAATAATTTTTCTTTTGCTAAAATATAATTAATAAATCCACAAGTTCAGTTACTAATAATCATCATTTATCCCCCCAAAAAAAACATGAAAACCAAATTGCATTATCTACTAGCCACGCTGCTATGCGCGTCTTTGCTTGTGGCCTGTGGTGGCGAACAAAAAGGAAAAAACAAAAACAATAAGAAAATAGAAGTGACAGGCAGCGCAGAAATGGAAGTGGTGCCCGATGAAATTTTTATGACTTTTACACTAAAAGAATATTTAGACAATGCAAAACAAAAGGTAAACATTGAATCTATAAAAACTGATTTTCTAACGCTTTGTAAAAATGTAGGAATCGCAGATAGCAACATAAGCATAGCCAACTATAGTGGCAATGAAAGATGGGATTACTACTGGTACCGCAGACGCAAATCTGAGCCTGAATTTATGAGCAGCATTTCCTATTCCATTAAAGTAAACGCACCAGAAAAACTAGATGCAATAGTGGCCGGAATAAATGACAATGCCATGGAGAATTTTTACATTAGTAAAACCTCTCATAGCAACATGGAAACATTGCGCAAAGAAGTAAAAACTAATGCGCTAAAAGCGAGTAAAGAAAAAGCAGACTACCTAGCAAAAAGTATAGGCGAAGAACTTGGCGAAGCCATTATGATACAAGAAGTGGATGAGAGCGGCACTCCCTATGATAATAACCGAGGATTTTTTGGAGCTCTGGAAAGCAATGCTAATATGAACCAGGCAAGTGCTCCTGCCACGCCAGCTTTTGAAAAAATAAAAATTAGATACGAAATGAGAGCTGCCTTTAAATTGAAATAGTTTATTTCAATATGATGACAGTGTAATTATAAATTTAGAAAATACCATTTCATAAAAAACATCAAACCCCGCCTGAGGCGGGGTTTTTTGATGTCTAAACCATTGTTTGCATTGCTGCAAACTCTCTTAACTAATCACTATTCTATCACATTTGATGTGTCTAATGGTTGGTTGGAATAACCTTTAGATGGAGGTGTTTTTTTCAAAAATCTATTTAAACGTTCTTTCGTCTTTTCGCTCAACTCATACATAACAGGTACAAGTATGAGGGTAATAAATGTAGCAAATGACAAACCGAAAATGATGGTCCAAGAGAGCGGTCCCCAGAATGCTACGCTATCGCCACCAAAATAAATTTTAGGATTCAATTCGGTAAACATGGTAACAAAGTCAATGTTGAAACCAATGGCCAAAGGTATCATACCAAGTATAGTGGCAGTGGCTGTAAGCAATACCGGAGTCATACGCACACGGCCTGCCTCCACTATAGCATCATGCAGATTCATTCCTTCTTCGCGCAGCTTATCTGTAAACTCTACCAGCAATATTCCATTTCGCACCACTATACCTGCAAGGGCTACTATGCCTATACCCGTCATAACTATAGATATGTCCATGTCAAAAATGGCGAGTCCTAATAGCACTCCTATTACACTGAAAATAATTTCTGATATGATAATAACTGTGCGCCCTATAGAGTTGAACTGTGTAATAAGAATAAGTAGAATAAGGCCAAGCGATATCATAAGCGCTTTGCCAAGGAAGCTCGCTGTTTCTGCCTGCTCCTCCTGCTCTCCTGTTAAGTTCACCTGCACACCCTTAGGCATATCATTAAAATCTGATGCAGCGGCCTGAATTTTTGCAACCACTTCGTTAGGATTAAAATCACTCAACACGTTAGATGATAATGTAACCACACGCTTATGATTTTTGCGTTTGATTCCTGAATATGTACTTGTATATTTAACATCAGCAAATGCTGAAAGTGGCACCTGGCGTATTCTGCCGCCCATGTTCATATCGCGGTAAGTAATTATTAGATTTTTTAATTCTTCTAAATTATTGCGTTGGTCTACCTCATAACGCATTACAATGGGATAGTCATCATTGACATCTCTATAGCGAGAAATTTCTCTACCTAACACCGCTGCGTTCAATTCTCCACCTATTTGATAGGTGCTTATTCCCTCTCTATTAGCACGCTCTCTATCCACTTCTATAACTACCTCTGGTTTGTTTAATTGAAGGTCGGTTTTTATTTCCTCCACACCTGGTATAGCCAATGAGTCTAAGTAGCGTTTTAAATTTACTGAAGCCACTATTAGGTCTTCAAATTTTTCACCGCTTATTTCTATATTGATTGGCTTAGCTGTAGGCGGACCATTTTGTTCCTGATCTACCGCTATTTCCACACCCGGTATGCCTTTAGTAGCCTCGCGTATTTCTTCTAAATACTTAGCGGTGCTTTGGCCATTGCGCTGAGCATACTCTACAAAACCCACACCTACTTTAGCCTTGTGCGAATAAGGACTTCTGTCGTCTTGCGACTCATTAGCACCCACTGCTACGTTGGTAATTACTGATTCTACAATAGGATTGTTTTCGCCTATTACACTGTATACAAGCTCTTCCACTATGCGCGCCACCGAATCGGTTGCGGCAGGCTTAGTACCTACAGGTAGTGTAGCATATACATACACAAAATTAGGTTCAGACTTTGGGAAGAACACCACTTGCGGGCTACGTGCAAACGTGAGAATAAGCACGAAGAATAGTAAACCAACTGTACTCCAAAATACCAAACGCGGACGCTTAAGTGCCCACTCTAAGAAACGGCCATA
>JANOXJ010000159.1:0-38906 GCA_031418455.1 Flavobacteriales bacterium
CAAATGCAAAGTTTTTGCCTGTGCCAAACACATAAACTACCTCGCGATTTAATCCAAAGTCTAATTGCTGTTGCATACATTGCACCATAAAAGGTGTAACAGCTTTTGTAAGGGCAGCACTATCATAATAATTGTAGTTTAACTCTTTGCCCTGCGCACCGGCAGCCGTAAAGCCTAATGGGCAAATGGAACTTACATAAAATTGCTTGTAAAAATTTTCTACTCCGCCAAACGCCTCTATCATTTCATACACAAAAACACTGCTTGGTTCGTGTGTTGTTATTCCTGGTATTTCTATGCCGCAGTATTCGGCCATTCGTTTAGTATCAGTAAAAGGTATGCCCGTAGCGCCCGCCCCTAGCCTACCGGGATTAATGCCAAGCACAAGTGTGCGCTGCGCTGCATCGTTATAATACTTACCATAAAATTCCTTTGCTATAGGCAGTATGGAAGCATTGTCTTTAAAAGGATTCAGAATATTAATTCCCTTAGGCAAACGCCCATTAAATGATAATGCTGAAATAAAATCTATTATGTGCTCACTTTGTTTCATAGGAATTTGGCAAAGGTATTATTTCTATTTTTTTATGATATACGATTCTATTTTTCTTTCATAAATTTAAAAACCAATTGAACCACAAACAAGATTCAAATAAAACATAAAAGCATATTTAAAGCCTAAAGGAACCAACTGCAACTGCTAATAAATATTAAGACTATTCGCTTATGTCACTAAAAAACACGATATATTTATTTCATCAAGCCACGATTGATAATTACATATTGTCTTTAGTATATAAAAACTTAAAACTCATGAAAAATATTATACTCGCTCTAATACTGCTAGGCGCAAGTGCACGCGCACACAGCCAATACCACCCTATGCTGGACAGTAGCCACACTTGGCTTGGTAAAAATTATGGCCTTATAGTCACACCTTTCAAATATTTCATAGGTGACGATGTAATAGTGGATGGCATAACACACAAAGCACTTTGGGTGGAGTATGAAGGACAGGAGCCATCAATGTACGGGCTGTTGGTGGAAGACACTACCAATCAAATTGTGTATATGACCCAAGGCGATGTGGAAGTATTTCTATACGATTTTAGTCTGGAAGTAGGCGAACAAGCCACCGTATATGGCGTTGGCGATAGTCACCTAATTACAGTAACGGAGGTAACCTCAGTGCAGGTAAACAACACTGCGCGCAAAAAAATAGTATTCACCGAAGAGCAAGGTGGAGGCGGATACTGGATAGAAGGAATAGGCAGCGTATATGGAGTGCCTGATGCTGCGTTAGGTTTAATTCTTGACTTTTATCCTCAAGTAACTTGCTTTTATGAAGGCAATAATCTGGCTTGGGACAACCCCGACATTATTGACTCTGATTGTGGCCTTACGCTTAGCACACCAGAAATAAATGAAGTTAGTTTTATTGCATTTCCCAATCCTACGCAAGGTATGATCCAACTTCAAATTCCTGCACAATACTCGGTCATGCAGCTTTGTACAAAACTGTATAACGTAACTGGCGAATTGGTTGCAGAAAACACTTTAACCACTAATCAAATCAATTTAGAATCGCTGCCTATGGGTGTGTATGCGCTACAACTTTTTTCAGGAAGTACTCAGCTGGGCACCACGCGTATAATTAAAACATAAGGCTATCCTTTCATTGAAGCTTAGCAATTGCGTTTACCCACATTATGCAATAGGAAGCTCGGAACGAGCTGAACTATTTGCATTAGGCGGGATAATCCCGATTTAGAAAATCACCATTTTGGTGCAATGAAATGAAGCCAAAATGGTTGATTTTGTTAATCGTTTATGCAATTGAAATTTTCAATTGCATAATCTGGGTTTAAGAAAATGTTTTTTGCTGTGTTTAACTGCTATGCGCGGCATATTGCCACAAATTAAAAACAGTGACAATATGCAAGCGCTTCGCATTCTAATAGCCTTTACTTTTCTTTTAGCTGCATCATTATCTTGCATGGCGCAATCTGTAGCCACGGTGCAAACAAAGGATTTTAGTAAACTCAAGGGCTTTTGGACAGGTAGTTTAACTTACCTGGACTATAGCACCGGCCAGCCTTACACCATGCCTGCTGACGTCAGCATCAAACAAATTGGAAATACAAATCAATTTGTTTTTTCTAATTCCTATCCTGATGAGCCGCAAGCCAATTCAATAGATACGCTCACAATAAGCAATGATGGAACCACCATTAATGGCGAAAAAATCGTGTCTATTTCTAAAGAAAAAAAGAGCACTATAGTTACCACAGAGGTAGCTGGCACCGATGGCAATGATGATGCAAAAGCTACCATAAGACATGTATATTACCTAAGCAAGAGGCAATACAAAGTAATAAAGGAAGTGCAATTTGCAGGACAATCCAACTGGATAAAACGACACGAATACAGCTACAGTAAAGCCAAAAAGAAGAAAAAAAAATCTAAGCAAAAATGAAAAGCTGCCCAGATGTAAGCACAACACTTATCGGCTTTATTGCTAATAATCTTTATTGAATTTTACATTCCAGACATCTCTCAAACTAAGAGCCTACCTATAGATTCGCAAGGCGCTGAAAGATTTACGTCATCACTTTTTATCAAAACCTAATCTTTCGCGCAGCGATTTCTTGCGTTGCTTAATGAGCACCATGCGTATGCTAAATCCTGAGTCGTGAAAAATAAAAGCATCGGTTCCTTTTAAATTAAAAGATGGCTTATAGTCCCACGATAGTGTTAAACCAGCCAAAGTCATTTCTACTCCTGTAATGGGTGTAATGCCGTAGTAATGCCCTTGCCCCTTTTCTTCGCCAAAATGTGGCCCTATGCCAATGTAATAATTAAGCCTGCGACCCAAAAATCTGCGGTGGTACTCTACCAAACTTTGCACCTGCCAGCGGTTGCGATTGGTGGTAGCTATACTTTCCAGCGTGCCGGTTTTCCATAGCTTTTGCTGCCATGTTATACCTAACTCGGTGCCCGCACGCAAGCCTACTGATGTAAAGTAGGTTTGGCTTTGCACTTGGGTGCAGCCAACTACTATTATTAATGCCAGCAATATTTTTCTCATAGTTTGTTACTTCTGCTTACACACTACCGTGCCAACTATTTTTCATTCATTATTTTTCGCACTGCATCTACAAATTCGTGTGGGTATTCCACATTGGCAGCATGTGCAGCATTTTTAAAAATATAAATACGCGATGTCGGTATGTTGTAGCACGCTATAATTTTATTGCATGTTTCTATTGGTATGAGCACATCATACTCGCCCCACATTATGTACACAGGGCATTGCCAGTTAAATAAGTGGTTGTTCAATTTTTGCTCATTTTGCATAAGGTGTTCCAGCAATTTTACTTGCGTAGGCCTGCTAGGTATGCTGCCATACTTTACCATTTGGTGACGCAAAAATTTTGGTATATACGGTTGCTTGTGAAATACCAATCCAAGCGAAATTCTATTCTCCCTTACATCCAGTGGAGACAATAAGTTGCGAATGCTCTCTACCTCCAATGCCTTGGAAAGACTGTCGGCATAGGTGCTGGTGTAAAAATTTATGGGTGAATCATACACCACCAATTTGTTTACCATCTGTGGGTACTTTTCAGCAAAATAAGAAGCTACTACTCCACCATAGGAATTACCTATCACGGTTATTTTTTCATTTATATGTAATGAGTCCAACAGCAATTTTACGTGCTCTACCTGCGCATCTATACTAAAGTCGGTGCTGTCGCCATGGCTGTATCCGCAGTATAGCAAATCGGGCAAAATGAGATCATATTCTTTGCGCAATTCAAGTGCAGTGCGATAGTACTGCCCCACTCCGCTGGCTCCGTAGCCATGCAGCAACATCAGTTTTGGTTTGCCATTGTTAGTATAGTGAGCGTAATGTTTTTCTCCTTGCCTTGTAAAAGTATGTCTGGCAATTTCCTTTTTGTCAAATTTCTTGCGCTGCTTGCGATCTACCATTTGCACCACATTGCACGATGCAAAAAATGCCAATAGGCACAGCGAAAAATATATTCTGGTTGTAATGTTTTTCATTAAAGCTTGTAACAGAGCTCCTGGCTCGATTATAAAAAAATATCAAATGATGTGCAAAGATGCTGAATCAATTTATCTATTCTATCATGCAATTAGTTAATCTTGCAACATGAATCCTGTACGCATAGGTATAAACGGTTTTGGGCGCATAGGCCGAACTTTGGCCCGCATAATAATAGACCATCCGCAACTGCAACTGGTGGCTATAAATGATATAGCAGATGTGCACACCATGGCGCACCTGTTTAAATACGACTCTGTGCATGGCCGCTTTGCAGGCACTGTGTCTGTTGACAGCGGTGCTATTGTCATCAACAATATGCCTATTCATTTTACCTCCATAAAAAAACTGGAAGATTTAGATTGGAAAAAGTGCAATGTGGACATAGTGGTAGAATGCACTGGCACGCTTAAGCACCGCCATGAAATAGAGAAGCACCTTGCTGCAGGCGCAAGCAAAGTAGTGCTGAGCGCACCGCCTGAAGACGATAGCATAAAAACCATAGTGCTGGGTGTGAACGACCATTTGATATCTGCAAGCGACACTATATTATCTAACGCATCGTGCACCACCAACAATGCTGCACCTATGATACAACTTATAGATGAACTATGTGGTATAGAAGGATGCTATATAACCACAGTGCATAGCTACACAGGCGACCAACGCCTGCATGATGCTCCACACAAAGATTTGCGCAGAAGCCGCGCTGCAGCAGAATCTATAATACCCACTACTACCGGAGCGGCAAAGGCCATTACCAGATTGTTTCCGCATTTAGCACAGCACATGGGCGGCTGCGGTATACGCGTGCCAGTACCCGATGGGTCGCTTACCGACATTACATGCACTGTGCGCAAAGTGCAGGACATAAAAAGTATAAACAAAGCTTTTAAACAAGCTTCTGAAACGCGCTGGAAAGGAATAATGGAATACACCGAAGACAGCATAGTGAGCAAAGATGTAATTGGCAATACTCACTCGTGCGTTTTTGATGCCCAGCTAACCTCTGTAATAGGCAATATGGTAAAAGTAGTAGGTTGGTATGACAATGAGGTAGGCTACAGCAACCGCCTTGCCGAACTGATTATCAAAATGAAAAGCTGAAATTGAAGAGCCAACTATCTCCTTTTGCAACTGCTCATTTTATTATTATTTTTTTGCAATAAAAAAAGGATGTAACCAATTAGCTTTACCTCCATCATCAACAACCCAACTATATGATTCACGAGCTAGGCAAACATAATTCTGTTTTCAACCAATTCATTAGCGAAATACGCAATGAAAATGTGCAGAAAGACCGCATGCGTTTTAGAAGAAACATAGAACGTATGGGCGAAATAATGGCCTATGAAATATCTAAAACATTTTCATACGAGCCTGAAATGGTAACCACTCCGCTTGGCGAAGCTCAAATAATGGTGCCCACCACTAGCCCTGTTATATGCTCTATAATGCGCGCTGGATTGCCACTGCACCAGGGCTTGCTCAACATGTTTGACAGTGCCGACAACGCATTTGTAGCTGCTTACAGACGTCACCACAAGGGTGGCGAATTTGAAATAGAAGTGGACTATACCAGCGCACCCTCTTTAGAAGGTCGCGTATTAATTATAGCAGATGTAATGATTGCAACAGGAGCATCATTAGAAAAAGTATATAAGGAATTGATAAGAAAAGGACATCCTAAACAAGTACATGTAGTGGGACTAATAGCTGCCGAAAGCGGTATAAACCACGTGCGCAGCACCATGCCCGAAAATACTACAATGTGGGTGGGTGCAATAGATACCGAACTTACTGCACAAGCTTATATAGTGCCAGGCCTTGGCGATGCAGGCGATTTGGCTTTTGGGAGGAAAGACTAATGTGGACTTACTTCTTTAAAATTCTTGGGTGGTATGGAATGGTGCTGTTGAAATTTTTGTTCACTCCTTTCCTTATGATTCTTAATCCTGGTGGCCACGAGACTTGGACATGGGCTGAAACTATACTCATTGTAAGCACCGGTGCCGCACTTTGGGCATTTGTTTTCTTTCACTTTGGCGAGTTTATTTTCAACTGGCTTTCTCATCATTTGAATTCTAAACGAAGAATTTTTACAAGAAGAAACCGCTGGTTTGTGCGCATAAAAAAACGTTGGGGATTAAAAGGACTGCTGCTTATATCAGGTGTTATAAGTGTGCCTATTGCTTCTGTATTGTGCGCCAAACTATACAGGCACAACAGCACTGCTTTGCCTAAATTAATTATTGCATTTTTTGCATGGACTGTAGTTCTTACATCCATAGCATTTGGCATGAAAATGATTGGAAAAAGTTTATGAAGCATTACGAACATTTGTTCTTTGACCTAGATGGCACCCTTTGGGATTTGCACCGCAACTCACGCATTGCCATTCAGCAGTTGCTCGCCAAGTATGAGCATTTAGGTACTGACAAAATAGATTTCGAAAATTTCTTTGAGCGATACATGATTCATAACGAACGTGTATGGAAACTATATCGGCAAGACAAAATTGAAAAATCGGTTCTAAGAACTGTGCGCTTTAAGCGTGCGTTTGTAGACGTAAAATTTCCGGTTACAGATACATTTATAACTCAATTTGCCGATGACTTTATAGAAGAATGTCCGCGCCAACCACACCTTATACCGGGCACTTTGGAAATGCTCGATGCTTTGCACGGCAAAATTCCTATGCACATAATCACCAATGGATTTAAGGAAGTGCAAGGCATAAAAATGAAAGCAAGTGGTATAGAAAATTATTTTACACACGTTATTAATTCTGAAGACTGCGGAGTAAGAAAACCACACAAGGCCATATTTGAACACTCTATGAAACTGGCAGGAGCCACAGCCAAAAACAGCCTCATGATAGGTGATGATTTTGATGCAGACATAATTGGTGCGCGCGATTTCGGGATGGATCAGGTGTGGCTTAAAAATGGAAATGGTAAGCACAAGCACAAGCCAACGCACGTAGTGCTCGATATGCATGACGTGCTTAAATACTTGAGTAATTAGCACACAATTTATTAAGGCATGCCATCGTTCGCCCGCTCATTCATGCACTTTCATTAGCTGCCTCTATTGGCAGAATATCTGCTTTTTTTTTGTGTTAGGTAATTTCAGTGGCAACCCTGCCATTATTAAAAAATGGCTCTTAAATCAAACTATTTCTATTGTGCCATAGAGGGTATATCACCACATTTGCAGAAATATTAATATCACGTTTTATTTTTCATTACACCATGTCAGACAACAACAACAACAACCCACAGCAACAACAACTGAATATAGAGCTAAACGAAGAAGTAGCTCAAGGCGTATATAGCAACCTGGCCGTAATAACGCACTCTCCTGCAGAGTTTGTTTTAGATTTTATACGTGTTATGCCTGGTGTGCCTAAGGCCAAAGTACAGTCGCGCATTATACTTACTCCGCAGCATGCCAAGCGCCTTATGCGCGCCATTATGGAAAACATACAAAAGTATGAGCAGCAGCATGGTAAAATAGCCGAAACACAAGGACAGGACAATATGATGCCTATGAATTTTGGTGGTCCTCAAGGTCAGGCATAATCCCATTATCCTTACTTTTTTATTTAGAGAACAATTTCCTGCTTAAACCTGCTGCACTATGTTGCGGAAGGTAAGATTAATTCTTGGCTCGTTGTACTTGGAAGATTTTGGTAAAGCATGTTGCCAGTGCAATTGAAAATTTTGCATTAGCAAAAGCGAATTATCTTCCAATAGCACATTGGCCTTTGCACCGCTGGTTTTATGACGCACTTTAAATAAGCGCGCTCCACCAAAACTAGCTGAGGCTATGAGTGTTTGTTTCACCATTTTTTCATTGTCGCTGTGCCAGCCCATGCTGTCTTGCCCATGGCGGTAATAGTTGCACAACACTGAGTTGAATTCAAAGGCTACCTCCTGCTCTATTTCATTTTGAATCTGATGTAAAACAGGAAGCAATGTCTGGGCCGGCCAATGAATATTTGAATAGCTATAAGGATTGCCGTACCAAGCTGTTAGCCTTGGCTCGTTGTGTTCTTTACCAAATACAGTGATTTTATTTTGCCTCCACTCCACTTGCTGTGCAAGTTGTTCGAAGTAAGATTTGCTGAAAAATTGAGGATAGTAAATAAGCGCTTCGCTTTCTGTTTTTACTATTGTTTCCTTTATCATTCTACTTCTGCGGAGTCATTGTTTTTATCAGCTTCCCTTTTTACTGTGGTAGGAGGTGGCGGAAAATGTGATTTGCCCTCACTTTTTATGGTAGGCTCTTCTATATCCATTTGGTCCATGCGCACTTGCGCTTCTTTTCTTATGTCGTTAGCGCTTTGCATTATTTCATTTTGCACATCGCGTGTGGCATTTCTAAACTGATAGAGGGCCTTGCCCATAGTTTGTGCTAACGAAGGAATGCCCTTGGCTCCAAAGAACAAAAGGTAAATTGCCAATATCAATAATATTTCGCCTCCACTCATGCCGCAAAGGTAATTGAGGTTGGGTTGTGCATTACTCTCAAAATATATTCTTCTTTTCACGAATAATTAGCATGCATGCTCTCATACATTCGCCACCGCGCTATATTTTTTTATTCCGACAAACCAATACCGCATGTCCGCACAAAGTCACAAATTAAGTGTTGCAGGTTTATTAGTTACCCTAGGCATAGTCTATGGCGACATTGGTACATCTCCCCTCTATGTTATGAGTGCCATTATTGGCGATAGGCCCATTACAGAGGACTTGGTGTATGGCGGTCTATCCTGCATTTTTTGGACACTCACCAGCCAAACCACTTTTAAATACATAATACTTACACTTAGAGCAGACAACAAAGGCGAAGGCGGAATTTTTTCGCTTTATGCGCTTGTGCAGCGTAAGGGCAAATGGCTCTTTTGGCCCGCTATGATTGGCGCAGGCACTCTTATGTGCGATGGTATGATTACTCCGCCCATTTCTATTTCTTCGGCTGTGGAAGGTTTGCGTCAGTTCAATCCAGACATTCCTGTTATTCCTATTGTAATTACGCTTCTTACTTTACTTTTCATTTTTCAGCGCTATGGTACCAAGCTGGTGGGCAAAACATTTGGCCCTATTATGCTGGTGTGGTTTGGCATGTTAGCCGTGCTGGGCATAAACCAAATTATGCAGCATCCCGATGTTTTTAAGGCATTGAACCCTGCTTACGCTTATAACTTGCTTACTCAATATCCCAAAGGATTTTGGTTGTTAGGTGCTGTGTTTCTTTGCACCACTGGTGCAGATGCACTCTACAGCGACCTTGGCCACTGCGGCCGCAGCAACATTCAGGTATCTTGGATTTATGTAAAAATTGCTTTGGTGCTCAACTACCTTGGTCAAGGCGCATGGCTAATTAACAGAGCTGCCGAGGGCAACAATATGCTGGAAGGTGCAAGCACGTTTTATGGCGTTATGCCTGACTGGTTTGTTATTCCAGGCATTTTCATAGCCACTTGCGCTGCCATTATAGCCAGCCAGGCGCTTATCACCGGCTCGTTCACTCTCATTAGCGAGGCTATCAACCTTAACTTTTGGCCTAAGGTGGCCACCAAATACCCCACAGAACTTAAAGGCCAGCTGTATATACCAAGTGTAAACTGGTTGTTGTATGCGGGTTGTTTGGCGGTGGTGCTGTTCTTTCAGGAGTCTAAAAAAATGGAAGCGGCCTATGGTTTCTTTATCACCATTACCATGCTTATGACCACTACACTGCTGGCCTATTACCTGGAGTTCAAAAGGCATTGGCCGGCATGGACAGTGGGCATGCTCTTCGCAGTTTTCTTCGTAGTAGAGTTTTCATTCTTTATAGCCAACAGCCAAAAACTAAAAGAAGCATGGATGATGGTGGTGCTATACATAGTGCTTATACATGTAATGTGGATTACTTATATGTATAGGCGAATGAGCAATTACTTTCTCCAATTTGAAGATTTGGATGCCTACCTACCCAAACTGCGCGAGCTAAGCGATGACAAATCGGTACCAAAATATGCAACGCATTTGGTGTACATGACCAAAGCCAATTTTAACCACCAAGTGGAGAAAAAAATAATGGAAAGTGTATTGGCTAAAACTCCAAAACGAGCGGATATATATTGGTTTGTGCACATAGACAGGTCTAATGAACCTTATACAAGAGAGTACACTGTGGAAGAATTGGAAAATGATTTGGTAATAAAAGTGAATATTAAATTAGGTTTCCGTGTGCAGCCAAGAGTGCACAATTTTTTCCAGTTCATAGTAGATGAAATGGTAGAAAAAGGTGAAATAGACTTAAAAGCTAAGCCTGAACCCTACGCTAAATACAACGACCAACACGACTTTAAATTTGTGGTACTCGAAAAATTCTTAAGTGCCGACAATGACCTGAATGTAAGGGATAGTTTTATTACCAATGCATACATTGCTCTTAAGCACGTAAGCTTGTCAGACATAGATGCGTGGGGCCTCGAGGAAAGCGATACAGTATTAGAAAAAGTCCCTTTGGTGGTAAACCCTGCTACCCGTATTACTCTTTCGCGCACTGCTTTATAATTAAGTTATGTGCTATTCTTTCTCGCCTTTTTTCAATGACATTGCCATGCACATAATTGCACTTACCTAAAACTAAAAAATATAAATCTTATAGTTATGTCTTCTAATACACACAAACTAAGTGTAGCCGGCCTAATGGTAACATTAGGCATAATATATGGCGACATAGGCACCTCTCCTTTGTATGTAATGAAATCTATTATTGGCACACGCTCCATAAGCGAGGAGCTGGTGTATGGCGGCATTTCATGCGTGTTCTGGACACTTAGTATTCAAACTACTTTTAAATATATACTTCTTACTCTTAAGGCCGACAATAAAGGTGAAGGTGGCATTTTCTCACTATACGCTCTTATAAAACGCAGAGGTAAATGGCTTTTTTGGCCGGCCATGATTGGCGCAGCCACACTCCTTTGCGATGGTATGATTACACCACCAATATCGGTTTCGTCTGCTATAGAAGGACTAAAAATTTATAACGAAGACTTGCCTGTAATGCCTATTGTAATTGCCATAATTACATTGCTTTTTATTTTCCAACGCTATGGTACTAAGTTGGTGGGAAAAACCTTTGGCCCTATTATGCTTTTATGGTTTGGTATGCTTGCAGTGTTGGGCGTAAATCAAATTTTGCAACACACTGAAATTCTTCATTCCATCAACCCCTATTACGCTTACAAATTATTGTCAGATTATCCTCAGGGATTTTGGTTATTAGGTGCGGTATTCCTTTGCACAACAGGTGCCGAGGCGCTCTATAGCGACCTTGGCCATTGCGGCAGACACAACATTCGCGTGTCGTGGATTTTTGTAAAAGTTTGTTTGGTACTCAACTACCTTGGTCAGGGTGCCTGGCTTATGCAACAAACTGAACTTGCCGGCCGCAACCCCTTCTATGCTGTAATGCCTGAATGGTTCTTGCTCACCGGAGTTATCATAGCTACATGCGCTGCTATCATTGCCAGTCAGGCGCTTATTACAGGTTCGTTCACTCTTGTAAGCGAGGCTATCAACCTTAATTTTTGGCCCAAGGTGGCTACTAAATTCCCTACCGAACTAAAAGGACAACTTTATATACCAAGCGTAAACTGGATGCTATATGCAGGCTGCGTAGGTGTTGTGCTTTGGTTTCAAGAGTCAGAGCATATGGAGGCCGCATACGGATTTTTTATTACCGTAACTATGATGATGACTACGGTGCTGCTCATTTATTTCATGGAGTATAAACTTAGATGGCCATCTTGGTTAGTAGGTCTTCTATTTGCTATTTTTATTTTTGTAGAAGGAGCATTTTTCGTTGCCAACATTCAAAAATTGAAAGAGGCATGGATGATGATTATAGTGTATTTAGGTCTGCTGCACATAATGTGGATTACCTACATGTACCGCAGAATGAGCAATTACTTTTTGTCGTTTGAAGCGCTTAGCGACTATGTGCCAAAACTGCGCGAGTTAAGCAATGACACTGCTGTTCCTAAATATGCTACCCATTTAGTTTTTCTTACTAAAGCAAACTATAGCCATCATATAGAGAAAAAAATAATGGAAAGCATATTGGCTAAAACACCAAAGCGAGCTGATATTTATTGGTTTGTACACGTAGACCGAACTGACGAACCATACACACGCACTTATAAGGTAGAAGAATTGGAAAACGACCTAGTGATAAAAGTGAACATAAAACTAGGTTTTAGAATGCAACCGCGCGTACACAACTTTTTCCAACACATAGTGGATGAGATGGTGCAACGAGGCGAGTTGGACCTTAAAGCAAAACCAGAACCCTATGCTAAATACAACGACACGCACGACTTTAAATTTGTTGTGCTAGAGAAATTCCTGAGTGCCGACAATGATTTAGGTGTGAGAGATGGCTTTATTACAAATGCTTACATGGCTTTAAAATCTATTTCACTTTCTGATATTGAATCATGGGGATTGGAAGAGAGCGACACAGTATTGGAGAAAGTACCACTGGTTATTAATCCTGCATCTAAAATTGCCCTTATACACGATCCTAACTAAATAAAGGAAAGAAAAATTCTTGTTGGTTTTATTACCCAACTTATCACTACAATTCAAAGTGCCCTTTATGGGCACTTTGTTGTTTATAAGAAAAAATTCCTTCATTGGCTATTAATCTCCATATTGCATCGCCTTAATTTAAAACACCCTATGAAAAAACTCATTATTGTAATTATTGCGCTAGTACTTTTTGGCAATACCACTTATAGCCAAACTACCGTAAAAAAAGTAGTGCTACAAGCCTTTTGGTGGGACTATCACAACAATGCATACACTCACAAATGGTGCAACTATCTTACCGAATTAGCTCCCCGCCTAAAGAGTATGGGCATAGATGCTGTGTGGATACCTCCAAGCTCTAAAAACGAAAGCCCTAGCTATGTTGGCTATGCTCCCTTTGACCATTACGACCTGGGCGACAAGTACCAAAAAGGAAATACCAATACACGCCTAGGTACCAAAGATGAACTGCTAAGAATGATAGCAGTATTGCACGCCAATGGAATAGAAGTAATACAAGACGTAGTTCTAAACCATACTTCTGGCGCAGGCAGCGGAAGTGGCGCAGGTGGCCAGGACCCTAACTCCTACTCTCTTGCGACCAACAATGGTTACAAAAATTTTAGATACGTTAGTTACTCCACACCTGCTACCGATGAGTCGCAAACCAACTATTGGAACAGAAGCGGCCGTTGGTTTAAAAACTTCTGGAATTTTTATCCCAATGCCAACAACAATTGTACTACAGGCGATATATGCTCAGCCTACTTTGGCCCTGACATGGCATACGAGGGCAACTCTAATGGCACAAGCAGCAACATAACCGGCTACAACCCTGCGCAAGCAGCTAACTACATGCGCAATGGTGGGCGCAACTGGATAACATGGCTCAAAAAACAAACTGCTGTAGATGGTTTCCGCTGGGATGCAGTAAAACATTTTCCTACATACATACAAGAAGACTATAGCGGCAACCTTAAAAATACACTGCCTGCATGGGCCAAAGGCGGCAACAATATGTTCAACGTAGGCGAATGGGTAGGCAGCAAATCTGAACTAGATGCATATGTAAATAACATAGCAGCGCCTTCTGGCGAAAAAATGATGGGCACTTTTGATTTTAACCTGCGCGGTTTCGACCCCAATGGCGGCCTTTATGGAATGGTGTATGGCATGGGAAATTTTAATATGGCCACACTGCCGGGTGCGCAGCAAAACGAGCGCGTAACCTACTACTCGGCCACCAATACCTACGTGCATCGCACGGTGCCTTTTGTAAACAATCACGACACTTTTCGCCCGCAGCTTAACAATAGCGGCAACTACAGCGGATGGAATTCTTCTTCGGAACTTTCGCCCCATATAGAACCTAACGAAGCCAGAAACAGCACTGCCTACGCAGTTATTATGGCCATGGATGGCAATCCTCAAATATTTTTCGAAGATTTGTTTGACATAGGCTACACAGGCAACCGTTGGACACACGACCCTAAATCTGCTACATCGCTTCCTGTAAGAAGCGATTTAGTAAACCTTATGTGGTGCCACCAAAACCTCGATTTCAAATTAGGAGCATACCAAGTGCCATTCAGCAATGCTGACTATCTGGTTGTTTCGCGCGCAGGCAGAGCCATCATAGGCATTACAGATAGTTGGGATGTGTGGCAAAACCAATGGGTTTACACATCATTTGCACCTGGTACAGTGCTTAAAGACTACTCTGGTGCTAATGGCGCTACCACTGTAACGGTAGATGCCAATGGATGGGCTCCAATAAATACTCCACCTGTAAATCCTGCATTGAATATAGCCGGCCGACATGGCTACAGTGTATGGGCTCCTGTGGGTCAGGATGGCGATGTATACTCTCAGCAGCGCGGTGCTGCTACCACCCAAGAGTGGGAAATGGCTAACGACTTAGGCGATAGCCACGCAAGCTCGCTTGGGCAAGGCGGTGCCATTCCTGCATCTTCTACCAACTTTAGAGTAGCAGGTAAAATATTTGTAGAAAGCGGCAAGGCCGTTACCTATATCCTGTATCCTGAAAATGCTACAAAAAGCCTATATATTGGATTGTATAACAGCGCTGGCACATTGCTTTCTACCAAATCTGGCTTAGGCACCCTTACCGGAACATACACTCCCAATTTTACTGGATGGATTACTGTAAAAGTGCGCAATAACGTAAGTACTAACCCCACACAAAAGTGCTGGGTAAACCTTACTTACACAGCCCCTGCCACAGTGCTAAATGCTAATGCTGCCGGCAATACTGCCTCTTTCTGGACTGGCAATGGCAACACCTCTGAGTGGGACAATGCTGACAACTGGGAAGAAGGTAAAATACCAGATGCAGAAACGGATGCAATCATTCCTTCCAATGCATTCCCACAACCTGCTCTAAAAGGAAATGTGCAGGTTCAGAATTTAGTGATAGAAGAAGGAAGCCACCTGTTTGTAAACGGACATTTGGAAGTGACAGGCCAGTTGCAAAACCAAGGTGAAATGAGTGGCAAAGGCACCTATGGCTACAAAGGTGAAATAATTCCACTTAGCAATATCTCGCAGGCAGAATTTAGCGCATACCCTAATCCAGGCAATAGCAACATACAACTTATGGCCAATGGATATTACGAAGGACATGAGTTGCTTTATGTAGCTATTACAAGTGCCGATGGTAAACTGATAGCCGACTTAAAAGGCAACCTTACAGAAATAAATACAGAACTGCACCAGATTTTCCATGCCCAAGCTGGAGGAGTTTATATTTTAAGAATAATAACCAATGGCTCACAAAATGTGATACGTGTGGTAAAGGAATAACCAGGAAAACCAAGAGTTGAAACCAACCAACCATAAAAGGCTAGCAAAACTTAAATTTTGCAAGCCTTTTTATTTACTTGAAAATTGTAGTAAATAATACGCGTTAGGCGTCACAGCATCTGGTGCTTACATTCGCGCGCTCTTTTTCAAAAAATGAATAAATTTATTCTCTTCATATTTACACTGCTTGGGTTGATGCTTTTTGTGCGCTGCAGCGATTACAACAAAGTGCTAAAAAGCACCGATGCTGACCTAAAGTACCGCAAAGCAGTGGAGTATTACGACAGCAGCGAGTGCTACAAATCACTACCGCTTCTGGAGGAATTAATAGGCCTTACCCGCGGCACGCAGCGTGCTGAGGATGTTTATTACTACTACGCTCAAAGCCACTATTGCACCAAGGACTATTACCTGGCCAATTATTACTTTAAATCTTTTGCTAAAACCTTTGCCAATAGCCCAAGAGCTGAAGAGTGCCTCTTTCTGGCTGCTATGTGCAGCTACAAATTGTCGCCCAGCTATAGTCTGGACCAAATGGACACGCGCAATGCGGTAGATGAGTTCCAGCTATTTTTAGACAAATACCCCGGCAGCAATCTGGCCGATTCGGCCAACAAAATGGTAGAAACGCTCAATTTTAAAATTGAACGAAAAAACTTTGAGGTAGCCTCAGGCTATGTTAAAACACTGAAATACAAGGCCGCAGTACAAGCGTTAAAGCAGTTTTTAAAGGATTATCCGGCCAGCCAATTCAACGAAGAGGCCCACTACATGATAGTAAAAAGCCAGTACGAATATGCCTTAGGCAGCATAGAAACAAGAAGACTTGAAAGACTGCGCGCAACTAACGAAAGTTATCTTACATTTGCACTCTCGTATCCTGACAGCAAATGGCTAAAGGAAGCGGAAGAATATTACAAGAAAAGTAGCGCTCAGATTGAAAAAGCGAAAGCGCAACCTAAAAAAAAATAAAGACTTTTTATTAGATAAAAAATAATGAGCAATTACAAATCAACCAACGCAGCTAAGACCACCATTACCCGCAACACGCAGGAATTGAGCGGCAAAGTAGACAACAACCTTTTTGAAACCATAGTGTTGCTTAGCAAGCGCAGCAACCAAATAAGCCGCGAGGTAAAAGAAGAACTAAGCCAAAAACTGGAAGAGTTTGGAAGCCACAGCGACAACTTGGAAGAAGTGTTTGAAAACCGCGAGCAAATAGAGATTAGCCGCCACTACGAGCGCATGCCAAAGCCACATAGCATTGCATTGCAAGAGCTAATAGACGGTGCAGTGCACTATCGCTACCCGGAAGAACCAATAAATTAATCCCTGTATTTTTTATAAAATATTTTTGAAAGATGGTCACACGACCATCTTTCTTTGTTTAAATAAATAACCCAACTGGCGACATTGCTTAAAGAAAAAAAAATATTGGTATTGGTAACCGGCAGTATTGCCGCTTACAAAAGTGTTTTTCTTGTGAGGTTGTTGGTGCAAAGTGGCGCACAGGTAAAAGTGGTAATGAGCAAGGGAGCTCTTGAGTTTGTTACTCCCCTCACCTTTGCCACACTTTCTAAAAATCCAGTTCATTCAGATTTTACTGAAGATAAAAATGAAGGCACATGGACCAACCATGTGGCTACCGCCCTTTGGGCCGACCTTATAGTAGCCGCCCCATTGTCGGCCAATACCCTAAGCAAAATGGCAAATGGCCTGTGCGACAGTTTTCTTATGGCGGTATATATGAGCGCCCGGTGCCCGGTAATGGCCGCCCCGGCCATGGACCACGACATGTACCTGCATGGTGGCACGCAAGCGAACCTTACTAAAATAAAATCTTTTGGCAACATCATACTATCGCCAGAAGATGGCGAACTGGCCAGTGGCCTAGTAGGCAAAGGCCGCATGATGGAGCCTGAAACAATACTTGAAAAAATAATAGCGCACTTTAATCCTGCATTGCCACTGCTGGGCAAAAAGGCTTTGGTAACAGCCGGCCCCACTTACGAAAAGTTAGACCCTGTGCGTTTTATTGGCAATTTTTCAAGCGGTAAAATGGGATTTGCCTTGGCTGAAAGCCTTGCTGCGCAAGGTGCTGAGGTGACACTTATAGCAGGCCCATCGCACCAAACAGTGCAAAGCGCACGCATAAAAAGAATAAATGTGATAAGTGCCGAGGAAATGTTGCAGGCCTGCAACATCTCTTTTCTTGACTGCCACATAGCCATAATGGCTGCGGCTGTGGCTGACTATAAGCCTAAAAATATAGCCCCCGAAAAAATAAAAAAGTCGGATACAACAGTAATACTGGAACTTACCAAAACAGTGGACATAGCCTATACCCTTGGCCAACTGAAGAAAAAATCGCAAGTTCTTATTGGCTTTGCGCTGGAAACAGAGAACGAAGAAACCAATGCCCAGCTAAAATTGGAGAAAAAAAATCTCGACTTCATTGTGCTCAACTCATTGAGAGATGAAGGTGCAGGTTTTGGAACCGATACCAATAAAATCACATTAATTTGGCCGGGCAATAAAAAACAATCTTTTGGGTTAAAATCGAAGGCAGAAGCTGCTAAAGATATAGTGGCTCAAATTGTGAACCTCTTTTAAAGCATGAAAAAATTCCTCTTTTTAATAGCTATTTCATTCATACACCTTGCTGGTGTGGCGCAAGAGTTAGACTGCCGTGTAAATATTTTATTGCCACAGCAGGTAATATCGCCCCCTGATCTGTTCACTACCATGAAGAGCACCATAGCCGAGTTTGTAAACAACCGCAAATGGACACGCGATACATGGAATGCAGATGAAAAAATAGAATGCACTATGCAAATAACCATAGAGCAGCAAGTGGATATTAGAACTTTCAAAGCCAGCATTCAGGTAAGCAGTAGCCGACCTGTGTACAATAGCGACTACAAAACTCCGGTGCTCAACATTAACGATAACAATTTCCAATTCTCTTATCAGGAGAATACCATGATACAATGGAGCAATGACCAACATCGCGATAATCTGAGCAGTGTGCTGGCATATTACGCCAACATGATAATAGCGGCTGACTATGATACCTTTAGTTTAGAAGGTGGCACCGAACAATACCTTACTTGCCAGACTATAGTAAACAATGCACAATCGGCCCCGGAAGATGGATGGAGAAGCAATGAAAAAGGACAGCAAAACAGGTATTGGTTGGTAGAAAACATACTCACCCAAACTTTTAAACCAATAAGAGAATGTTTGTACGACTACCACCGCAAGGGTATGGACAAACTATACCAGGATGTGGAAGGCGCTCGCAAAACCATGGCCGATGCCTTAATGGAACTTAAAAACATACATAAAATAAAACCTTCTTCATACAACATGCAGGTGTTTTGGTATGCTAAAGCTGACGAAGTGGTAAACATATTTAAGCCTGTGCCAGTGGAAGAAAAGCAGCGCATATACGAGCTATGCAAACTCATAGACCCTGGAAATATTTCCAAATATGAGAAAATGATGCTCTAACCTAGGGCGTTTAACTTACTAATATTTAAGCCATTGTGTCCATTGGTACTGACTGGTTGAGATATAGATATCCCATTGTTAATAGAAGTTTGAAAGCCTTTGGAGATTCGTGTCTGAGCGGACTTAAAATTAACCACAGAATTAGGCCCGACTTTTGTTTTAAAGCTCGGCATCTTCAATTCAATGGAAAAACCTTATAGATTTTTACCTCTATCACCTCTGGCAAAACTGCGCAGCTTTACTGTGGTTTTGCTAATCATGCTGGTTCATGCTACTAGTTTTTCTCAGTCCGATTCTATTGGTGTTTTCATTCCGCGCGATGCTGCTTCGCCATTTAAGGGACCTAAAATGTATATGTGGGTTGACTTAAAAAACATAGTCTTTTCTACCCAAATAGGAAATGCAGAACTGATAAAAGTATATACCAACAACGGCCGTGCTGACCAGCCTGCATACTACCCAAGAGACCAATATGCTATAACTCCTGCTGAGGAAGGTGATGTAACCGTGTTTACCATACAACGCATAAAACGTGGCGAAAATTGGGACACTGTGACTACGGTAAATAATTTTATAGCAGTATATCAGCCAGAAATAAGATTAATGGTGCTGGAAGACAGCCTTCTTACCAAATGCGAACTGAAATTCTTTTTGGCCGATAAGTACAAGTTTACTCCTTTGGATGGCCGCTACGTAGTAGCCAATGCTTACGAGCCAATAATATATAACGACAAGGATGAATACATTGGCAAACTGCCTACATGTAAAGGCACAGAAATAAATTGCAATACCGAGACGTTCAACTTTAAATTAGAACCTGGTTTGCGCATTGTATTCCAGGTAATGGTGCGCGATTTAAAAACCGATCTGCTACTACCGGCCGATGAGTGTGTGCATATAATAGGTTAGTACTAACCGCGCAAAGTAGCTCCCAGCTTAGCTTCCAAATTCTTTTGTATCCTGCCCATTACGGTATCTACCTGCTGGTCGTTCATTGTCTTGTCAGCATCTTGCAGGGTAAAACTTACTGCGTAAGATTTTTTGCCCTGCTCCAGATTTTTACCCTCATACACATCAAACAAATTAACCCCGCGCAGAAGTTTACGCTCTGTTTCCATAGCTGTGCGCTCTATGTCAGCATAACTCACCGCTGCATTTACCATCAGCGATAAGTCTCTGCGCACTGCCGGATATTTATCGGGTGCTTTATACTGCACTGCAGTTTTAGGTAATGCTTTTAGCACATTGGCCCAGCGCACTTCTGCTGCCCACACAGGCTGCTTTACATCGAATGCTTTGAGCAAGGCTGGCGACACTGCGCCCAACTTGGCTATAAGAATTTTGCCTGAATAGCACTCCAACGCTTCTGCATAAGCACTGCTTGTGCCGGCAGTATAGCTTAAGTTTTGAATGCCCAATAGTTTGGTTACTCTTTCCAGTGCTGCTTTTAAATCGCTAAATGAAACTGCTTCTGTGCCATTGTTCCAGGCTTCAGGACTTTTGCGACCAGTAAGCACTATGGACAGTCTGGCATCTTCCACATATCCTTTTTCTGTTTTGAAAAATGCTTTGCCAAATTCGTATCCTCTTACATCTGCATTGCGATGATTTTGATTAAGCGCAATAGATTCCAAGGCACTATAAAGCAGCGTTTGGCGCATCATGCCCATATCGCTGCTAAGTGGGTTTAGCATAAGCACTGCCCCTTCTTTGGTCATGTCATCGTCACCTGCAAGCTCTAAGTATTTGGTTCGCGTTAGGCTCATGCTCATCATTTCATGAAAACCATTGGCACTTAGCATATCTGCCACACGCTGCTGGGTCTTTTCTGCATCTGGCTTAGGTGCCTGCTGCATGCTGGAGTGCATGCGTGTAGGTATGTCTATGTTATTAAATCCATATATGCGAAGCACCTCTTCCACCACATCGGCCTCGCGCATTACATCGCTTCTGTATAGCGGCACACTCAGCTGCAGCGTATCATCAGTTTGCGAGGTTACTGTTATATCTAAATCTTTAAGTATCGCTATTACTTTTTGGTTAGGAATGGCCTTGCCAATAAGCTTAGCCGCATTATTTAAATTGTAGCTAACACTGCGTGGAGCCAACATTGCCGGATATACGTCTGTTACATCGCTTGCCACTTGTGCACCTGCCAACTCCTGCAGAAGCAGGGTGGCGCGTTGCAAAGCCCAAAGTGTAGCGTTAGGGTCAGCACCTCGTTCAAACCTGAATGAAGCATCTGTTTTTAAGCCATGCCGCTTCGCTGTTTTTCTAACAAACACAGGGTTGAAGTAAGCACTTTCTAAAAATACGCGTGTTGTAGTTTCAGTTACTCCGCTGTTTAATCCACCAAAAACACCTGCTATACAAAGTGGTTTCCGTGTGTCACAAATCATAAGGTCTTGCTCGCTTAATGTGCGCTCTATGCCATCAAGGGTTACAAACTTTTCGCCCTCTGTGGCAGTGCGCACCACTATGGTGTTGCTCTGCACAGTGTCTGCATCAAAAGCATGCAGCGGCTGACCTATCTCGTGCTGCACATAGTTGGTTATGTCCACCACATTGTTTATGGGTCTTAGGCCTATTACTGCAAGGCGCTCCTGCAGCCATTTTGGCGAAGGGCCAACTTTTACATTTTCCAGTGTTATGCCACAATAGCGTGGGCAAGCCTCTTCATTATTCACGCTTATCTGAACGCCCTGTTTGTTGGCCATTGGTTTAAAACTGTCTAACGAAGGCAGTTTTAGAGGCGCAGATTGGTTGGCTATTCCCTCCATGTTGCGCAATGCAGCGGCCAAATCGCGTGCTACACCATAGTGCGAAAAAGCATCGGTGCGGTTAGGTGTTAGGGCTATTTCTATACAATAATCTTCCGTAATATTTAAAAACTTGGCAGCTGGTGTTCCCACCTGTGCAGCCGCATCAAGCACCATAATGCCTGCATGGCTTGTGCCTAGGCCCAATTCATCTTCGGCACATATCATTCCGTGCGATTCCTGACCGCGTATTTTACCTTTTTTAATGGTGAGTGCCTCGCCACCGCTTGGGTACAATGTGGTGCCTATGGTGGCTATCAACACTTTTTGTCCGGCAGCTACATTGGGCGCACCGCACACTATTTGCACAGGTGCGTCATTGCCAAGATTTACTTTGGTTAAGCTAAGCTTGTCAGCATCGGGGTGCTTTATGCACTCTACTACCTCGCCCACCACTACACCATTTAGGCCACCCTGTATGCTTTCTATTTTTTCCACCCCTTCTACTTCCAAACCTATGGCCGTAAGTATATCTGCCACCTGCTGCACATCGCATTCAGTGTGTATATAGTCGCAGAGCCAGTTGTAGCTAATTTTCATGTGCTATTTTTCTTATAAATAATTTTAAGAGGCGCGAATTTAATTTAGATATGAAAATTAGCCACGAGTAATTTATTCAATCACCTAAGGAAAATGCCATTTGGCATACTAACCGCACCAAAATGTTGGAACATGTATCCAATATCCGGATCTCAAATAAAAAAATTTTTAAAGCCACTGAAATCCAAAAATTATACGGAAATGAATATTAAATACTGCAGGAATTTTCGATAAAGTTTTGTAAGGCAACTAACTTTTTCTCAAAGCACAATAGCCTCACATCCCTTTATTATCAAGCTATTCAGACTTGCGATTACTATTCATGCATAGTACTTTTAAGTATTAAAAATATTTGTTTTAATGAAACAATGAAATCCAATAGTGCACCGATAAAAGGAATGGATCGTTAGATAGAAACCAATCATCTTTGTGTCGTTGTAAATGTTTTACCACTCGTTCAAAACTGTTGCAACAAGGGCACTATGGGTGAAATAGTCATTCAGCAAGATTTTACCTCCCCCTCTGAAAAAAATTAATTTGAGACTGTAATTTTAAAATTTACATAGGGAACTAGTAGTGTAATGACTAGTATTATTGATTATTGATAAAAGAAAAACCTCTTGAATTTTTTCAGGAGGTTTTTTTTTGCCAATGATTAGACTGACAGAGGAAAAAACAATTTTTGAATAATATAAAACAGCAGCAGACTTAGAGCCACGCTCAAAAAAACATTGAGCCAGGCATAGAAATGTTCACCTGACTTGAGCAGCTGAAAGGTTTCCAAACTAAATGTAGAAAAAGTACTTAGACCTCCGCAAAAGCCAATAGCGGCAAACATCCAAAGCTGCAGGTTAGAAGATTTTATCTGACTAAAAAACATGATAGCCAAAATAAATGCTGCGGTAAAATTGGCTACCAAAGTGCCAAACGGAAAAAGCACATTGCTCCTTACCCACCACAAACTAATAAAGTAACGCACCAGCGAACCAAGCCCACCACCTATGAAAATTAATATATAATTCATGCGTGATTCAATTTCATTTGCTTGCTTATGAAGAAGAAAAGTGCTGCTGCAAATCCACCGCAAGCTGCGCCTAGCATAAAACCTCCAAGCACATCGGCCGGATAATGCACCCCCAGATAAATACGGCTATAAGCTACCAGGCAATACCAAAATAGTAGCAATGCCAATAGCCACTTTTTTACCGGACGCATAAGGGCTATAAAAAACACAAGTGCCGCAGCGCAATTGGCAGAATGGCTGCTAACAAAACCATACATGCCACCTATATAGTTATTGCCATTCTCATCCTTTACAAAATGAATAAGCCCCTCAAGCTCAGGATTTCGACTGGGCCGCAGGCGCATAAATGCATCTTTAAAAAACACTACTGAAATTCTGTCGCTTAAGGTAATGGCCACTGCTATGCAAATAACCGCGGCAACAAACTGGCCGCTTCCATATTTTTTATAAATGAGATAAAGCAAAAAAGAAAAAAGAGGCACCCACGGCCATGTTTTGCTGGCATACCACATAAGCACATCCATAGCCTGACCTGCATCGCCATTTAGCCACAGAAATAGCTCTGTGTCGGTATGCTTAAGCCACTCCTTCACCTTAGCTTATTAGTGTTTTTATTTTTAGCTTAATCAATGGATTTTTCAATAATGAAATCACTTGTATATGTCTTGAACAAGTGCCTGCCAATTCTCCAATATTTTTTTCCTTTTCAGCTTAAGCGTAGGAGTTATTTCACCATCATTGATAGTAAATACACGTGGCAAAAGTCTGAATTCTTTTATCTGTTCCCAATTGCCAAAGCGTGCATTTATACGCTCTATTTCCGATAGAATTAATGCATTCACTTTCGGATCTTTTATCAGTTCCTTTTCGTCAGTGGTGGCTATGCCCTGCTTGGCTGCCCATGGTTTAAGTATTACAAAATCGGGCACTATAAGGGCAGCAGGAAACTTTTGTCCATCGCCTATTACTATTAATTGCTCTATGTAAAGGCTTTCCTTCATAGCATTTTCCACCACTTGTGGTGCTACGTATTTGCCACCACTGGTTTTAAACAGTTCCTTCTTGCGATCGGTAATGCGCAAAAAACCATCTTTTATTTCGCCTATGTCGCCTGTGTAAAACCAACCATCTTTCAGCACTTCATCGGTCTTATCTTTTTCTTTGTAGTAGCCTATCATTACGTTAGGTCCTTTGCAAAGTATTTCGCCATCCTCGGCTATTTTCACTTCCACATTTTTTATGGGTTTACCCACGGTGCCTATGCGGTACATAGCTGGTTGGCGCATAGTGTTTACTGAAATTACAGGGCTGGTTTCCGTTAGTCCATAACCCTCGTACACCTTTATGCCTGCTCCACAAAAGAATGCAGCAAGTCTGCTTTGCAAGGCGGCACTGCCACTGGCTACACCACTTATTTCTGTGAGTCCAAGGGCAGTTCTTATTTTAGAAAAAACCAACTTATCTGCTATGGCTAACTTTTGCTCATACCACCATCCATTGGCTCCATCGGGCTGCCACTGCATCGCCAGGTCGTGTGCCCATTGGAAAATGGATTTTTTTACTCCTGTATTTTCCAAGCCCTTGGCCACTATGCCATCATAAAATTTTTCGAACAAGCGCGGTACTCCGGTAAAGATATTTGGCTTTGCTACCATTAAATCTTCCTTCACATTATCCATACCCGTTAGGTACACACTTACTCCGTTGTACATGTATAGGTAATGCAACATGCGCTCGTATATATGGCAGCAGGGCAAAAAACTAAGTGCTTTGCTATCACCCCTTTTCAAAAAAGGCAAGCGCTCTTCGCAGTCGCGCGCATTGCTAGCTATGTTGCGATGGTTGAGCATTACACCTTTAGGCAAACCTGTAGTGCCAGAGGTGTATATTATGGTTGCCATATCTTCTTCCATAACCTTAGCCGCTATCTGGTCCACATCTGCCTGCGATTTGCCCTCGGCCAAATCGAACAAGGCGCTCCAGTGCTGGCCACCTGCTACTTGCTCAAAGGTGTACACTCCTTTAAGCGAAGCCACCTCGTGCTTTATAGCATTTACTTTTTGCAACAACTCATCATTGCTTACAAAACAGTATTTAGATTCTGAATGGTTGAGTATATAGTTATAGTCTTGCTCGGTCATAGTGGGATAGATAGGCACATCAATAGCGCCTATTTGCAATATGGCGTTGTCCATAATGTTCCACTCCACCCTGTTGCCAGCTGTAATAAGCGCAATTTTGTCGCCCGGCTGCACACCCAAAGCCAATAAACCACGGCTGGCTAAATTCATTTTCTCTACAAACTCAGCTGTGGTGTACGCACGCCACTGGCCTGCCACACGGCTTGTCATCATTACTTGCTGCGGGTAGTGCTGCAGTTGGTAATACGGAAAATCAAATAAACGTTTTGGTTCAGACATAAACTTCTTTTTTTTTAGATTGCTGTAAAAATAATAATGTGTTGCTATGTCACACATAGTATCAACTTTTGACAATACATTAATCTTTATTCATCCTCATCATCGGGCAAGAAAAAATCATCCAAATCGCGCCTTTCCTTTTTAGTAGGCCTACCGGTGCCCACATTACGCTCATGTTGCATGCGCAATTTTATTATTTCTAATTTCTTTATTTCATCCGCATCAGTCACATCCACCGCATAGGTAGTCACTATCTTGGCTCCTATTCTGCTTGTAGGAAATGCTAGCACCTTCCACGAAAAATGTATAGGCCCTTTGCGCACTTTTATAGTATCGTTCAGCTTAACCTCGCGGCTGGCCTTTACCAGCTCATTATTTAGCCACACCTTGTCGGCCTTGCACTGCGCAGCCGCTATGGTTCTTGTTTTAAAAATTCTAATGCACCACAAAAATTTGTCTATCCTCATGCAAATAATGTTAATCGGGTGAAAGTAACTTAATAGTTGTTTCTATTTGCTATATTCGTAATGGCTAAACCGAAATCTAAACTACCCTGTTGTGTATGAATCGTAGAAAGTTCCTCAAACAATCATCGCTAAGTGTGGCAGGCTTAATTATGCTTCAGCATTTTTTGGCCTCGTGCAAAAAAGACACTGCTTTTGAAGGAAGCAAATACACTGGCAAAGTAACCATAATAGGTGCGGGTGTGGCAGGCTTGTATGCAGCATACTTGCTCCACAAACAAGGTGCGGAGGTAGAAATACTGGAAGCATCTGACAGGCATGGAGGCCGAATAAAATCACTAAAGGACTATACCGATTTTACTATAGACCTGGGGGCCGAAAAAATAAAAGGAGAGCGCAGCCCATGGTATGATATGGTGCGAGCAGCAGGTGTCAACTTTGTGGATCAGGAACTGGGCAATCTCTACTACTTCAATGGCACATTAAAAAACGAAACAGAGGCCTTAGAAAATACTTTTTACTTAGAACTGCGAGCATTGTTAGAAAGCCTAAACCACTATGGTGGCGATGATGTATCTGCCGAACAATGGGGCATAGACGGTGGCCTTAGCGAAAATGTGAGCAATCTTTTTAATGCATTTATAGGCAATGAGTATGGCACCAACAATGCACGCATAGGTATGGATGGCCTGCACGAAGCCAAAATAAAATGGACCGCTGGTGACAAAGAATTTCTGCTAAAAGACAGCGACATACTCTCAATAATAGAAGAACGATTTGCTGAAATACTGGGCAAAATAAAATACAACACTCCGGTGGTGAGCATAGCCTATGGTGGTGACAATGTGAATATAGGCGATGCAGCAGGACAGCAGCACAAGGCCGATAAGGTAATAGTAACTGTGCCTATAACAGTGCTTAAAAGAAACGATATATTGTTTGTGCCATCGCTGGGAAGTGCTAAAACAGAAGCTTTCCAAAAAATAGGTATGGACTATGGAATGAAAATAATACTGCGTTTTGACCAACGCCTTTGGGCCGACAATACGCGCAGCATATATGGCAACGGACTGGTGCCTGAGTTTATAGCCAGTGGTGCCGGTGGCCGCGGTACCGACAACATTCTTACGGCCTACGTAAACGGTGCCAATGCCGAAACTCTTGCTTTGTTAGGCGATGAAATGATACCTGAAATACTTTCTGAACTAGACGGGATATTGGGCGATGTAACTCCACACTACGTGGACCACTACATACAAGACTGGGGTGCGGAACCATATATAAGCGGCACCTGCTCCTACCCCTTGCCCGGTATAGATAATGCGCGCAACATTATAGCCGAAAGTATAGACCAAAAAGTATACTTTGCAGGTGAAGCAACCCATACAGGAGGCCACTTTGCCACTGTGCATGGCGCTATGGAAACAGGCCTTAGAGCAGTAACCGAAATTCTAGGGCAATGATGAAAACAACATTACAACAACATACAAAATACGCTGTATTGCTCCGTGTAAGCATTGTGCTATTAGCAGCAAGCATGCTATGTGCAAATACTGCAAATGCACAACTTACAGGACAAGCTCTAGGTTGCTACATACAAAGCAACGACCTGGACCGCATAGTGCAGACCTACAATTTTTCCAGAGAGTGGCAGGAGGATAAGCTAACACCACTTACCTATGGCTATGGTGGAAACCTTGGGTGGAACGTTATGATCCACAAAGCGCGGCAACTGCATATGGTGGCGCAGCTAGGTTACATGCGTTTTAGTAGTCATTCTTCTAATTTTGGTCAAGAGAATTTAATTGGATTTCAGCGCTTTTCATTGGCTGCCAATTTTCGTTTTCACCCAAAGGCTATTGTCAAAGGCATACAAGTGTCTGGCCCTCTTGGGCCGCGTTGGTTCTTAACTCTTGGGCCAGAGCTGGCCATGTATTTTCCTTATGTAAGGGTGAATGGTAGTGCACTGGTGTGGGACGACAACAAACCTTATGCACCGCATAGAACATCTATGTGCCTTTCGTTTGGTACAGGCTATCATTTATTCAATGTAGGTAAATTGATTTTTACTTTTGAAATAGCCGCCACGTGGGCACCCTATATGGAACTGGCAGATTTTGCAGAAGCTGTAAACGGACACAACGTGACGGGGCTGCGCAACGATGCTAAAAATGTGACCATATTTAATGCAGGCCTGCGATTATCTTGGGTAAAATCTAAACTGAACTGGTGGAGCCACCCAGGGAAGCAGAAGTAATCATGAAGCCAATAAAGCATGTGCACTTTCGCTAAATCTGATGTTGAGCGAAGGAGTCGACAATGCATTAATCTAATCAGTAAGAAACAAGGCATTAAGTCCTTAAATAATTGACAAAAAGGATTTTTTTGCAAATACTACCTCTTATCTTACCTATATTCGCGCTCCCAAAATTAAAGGAGGTATATCCACTATGTTGATCATTCCAGTAAAAGAAGGCGAAAGCATTGACAGAGCGCTTAAAAAATTCAAAAAGAAATTTGAAAAAACAGGCGTTGTAAAACAACTTCGTGCGCGTCAGGCATATGAAAAAAGTAGCGTTACAAGACGCACTGAAATCAAAAAAGCGACCTACATCGCTAACCTAAAGCGTTCAGAAGAAGCGTAAGAACACGCCTCTGTTCACAATATTCAGGGTGAAGTCTCGGTTATACCGAAGATTTCACCCTTTTTGCTTTGGTGCAATTTCAACCCTTCTACATATACCTGCTTACCGAAAAAAGGTGCTCGCCACACACGCTAGAGGCGTATAGAAACGACCTGGAGCAATTTGCCGCATACACCAGCCATACCTACGCTATAGAGCATGCACAGGAGGTAAAACAAACCATAGTGCGCTCGTGGCTAGCCCACTTGCTAGATGAGCAGTATGAGGTAAGCTCGGTGCACCGCAAGCTTTCATCTTTGCGCGCGTGGTTTCGATTTTTGCTTAAAACCAACCAGGCCACCGAAAATCCGGTGCGTGGCATACCCAAGCCTAAAAAACCTAAAAGATTGCCCGTGTTTGTGGAAGAAAGTGCCACCAGCAAAATTTATGGCCGCAAAATTGACACGACCAACTTTGCCATGGTGCGCGAACAACTTATAATGAAACTACTATACGAAACAGGCATAAGGCAAAGCGAACTGCTGAACCTGAAGAATGATGATGTGGACCCTTCATTAAGACAAATAAAGGTGCTGGGCAAACGCAACAAAATGAGGTATGTACCCATAGGCAAAGAACTAATTGAGGAAATACAGGCCTACCAAGCCCTTCGCCATAATCTTTTTACTAAAAATGAAACATCGCACCTGCTTATTACGGATAAAGGTATAAAAATATCTAAAAACTTTTTGTATTGCACAGTTACTAGCTACCTTTCGCTTGTAACTACCGTGAGGAGAAAGAGCCCACACATATTAAGACACACCTTTGCTACACATATGCTAAATAACGGAGCCGACCTTAATGTAATAAAAGAAATACTAGGCCACAGCAGCTTAGCCGCCACACAGGTGTACACCCACAACTCTATTGAAAAGCTTAAGGGAATCCACACAAGGATGCACCCTAGAAATAAATAATGTATAAACCCTTTAATAATTTGTCGCCATATGCAAGTACAAGTTCAGAGCATCCACTTCGATGCAGACACTAAACTAATCAGTTTTGTAGAAGAAAAAATCGGTAAACTAACTCAATTTCACGACAGCATAATTAATAGTCAGGTTTTCCTAAGGCTAGATAAAAGCGATGTTCAGGAAAATAAAATAGCAGAAATAAAAATTTCGGTTCCGGGCAAAGACATGTTTGCCAGCAAACAGTGCAAAAGCTTTGAAGAAGCCACTGACAGTGCAATAGACGCCTTGCGCAAACAAATAACCAAACACAAAGAAAAATAATAAACCGCATAAATAATTCATTTATAAAAATCCCGCCAAGTGAAAAACTTAGGCGGGATTTTTTTTTGTAATGCATTTTTGTGCACTTACAACACTGCCCAGTGTGGCAGTAATAAAATTCTTCTTTTTATGCCCAACAAAACATTTTTTACCACTGCCTGTCTCCTCTTGGCTTTAGCAGTTGTTTTTGGCGCCTTTGGTGCTCATGCCCTTAAAACCAGGCTAGAACCTAACTCGCTGCAAGCATGGCACACTGCGGTGCAGTACCATTTTTTGCATGCCTTAGGCATACTTATTCTTGCTGCTGTAGCGGCTAATAACCATTTGAACAGTAGCAGATTGATGTGGGCTATGCGCCTGCTGCTTGGCGGTATAGTGCTTTTTAGTGGTTCGCTCTATGTGCTAAGCACTATGAGCTTGTGGCAAGGCCAGTGGAATTGGCTAGGTCCCATTACACCCATTGGCGGGCTATTGTTTGTGGCAGGCTGGGTTATAGCTGCTTTCTCTTTCAAAAAAATAGCTCAATAAAAAAAAGCGGTGGAAAATTTCCACCGCTTAACTATTCTGTATTTATAAAAACCGATTGCAAAGACTTAGCCTTCAGCGCTCAGCTCTTCTACTTCTATCATTTTGAAAGGAACGCTTATGATGGCTTCGTAATCTTCGCCAGCCTCCAGCATATCCTCATCGTCTTGCTCATAATACCAATGTATGGTTACCTTGCCTGAAATACCCTCAAGGCGCTTAAACAAGTCTAGCAGGCATTTACTGCTGCTGGTATTAAAATATTCAAGTTGAATATGCAAATTAGTTTCAGCCGCAGGGCCTTTTGTATAAGCTTCCATCCAATCTATGAGCGGCTTATAAAATTCAAGTGAATTTTCCGGAATGCTTCTGCCTTTAAGCTCCAATTTGCCTTCAGCAGCAAAAGTTACAGAAGGTGTCTTCTTGGTTGAAGCCATTTTAATTTCGTTCATCATTAAGAAAAATTATAGTGTGGAGTTAAAGTTTAAAACTGCTTACAATAATGGGGCGATGGTTATATATTAAGACATATAGCATGTATCAAGTTTTAACTATGCATACGTTTATATCTTCGCGTCCTTATAAAACAAAATAAAACAGCATGTTTAACGGAGAAAACAACGAGTGGTTTCAAACTTGGTTTGATTCTCCTTATTATCATGCATTATATGAGCACCGCAACGAAGAAGAGGCTGCGGAATTTCTTTCCAATTTGCTCAACTTTTTGCAACTGGATAAGGATGCCAAACTTCTGGATTTGGCCTGTGGCAAAGGAAGGCATAGCCTGTTTCTGAACCAAAAAGGTTTTGATGTAACTGGTGTAGACCTGTCAGCCGAGAGTATAAGATATGCCCTGCAATTTGCTAATAGCAGGCTGCACTTTGAGGTGCAGGATATGCGTACATTCAGCATGCACAAACATTTTGATTGTGTGCTCAACCTTTTTACCAGTTTTGGATATTTTGATAAAGAAGAAGACAACCATAGCGTATTAAAAGCAATTTGTAAGCACCTTTCTGCAGGTGGTGTTTTTGTGCTAGACTATTTTAATATGAATCAGGTGTGCAAAGGCCAAACATCGGTAATAGAAAAAAATGCTCGTGGCTATCATTTCAAAATTAGCAAGCGCATAGAAGGTGGACGTGTGTTTAAAGACATACAAGTAACTGAGGGAGAAAAGACGATGCACTTTACAGAACAGGTGCAATTGTTTGATGCTTCAACATTATATAGCATGTTGGCCCTTTGCGGATTGCATCCTATTGCTACATTTGGCAACTATAATTTGCAACCATTCCAAGCCGATACGTCAGACAGGCTTATTATTATTTCGAGGAAAGTATGAACCAACCGCCTATTTTTTATGCAGCCATTCTGTTTGTAAGTGCACTAATAGGTGCTGGTATTTATTTACTTACAGAAAAGCAAACCAGCAAGGGCATAAAACTTTTGCTCTCCTTTAGTGCGGCTTATTTGCTGGGTCTTACCCTACTCCACCTGTTTCCTGAAATGTTTATGAGCGAAATAGCGCATGCGGGCTGGTATGTGCTTGGCGGTTTTATGCTCCAAGTAGTACTCGATTTTTTTTCGCACGGGGTGGAGCATGGGCATGCACACACCAACCACCAGCACCAAGGCACCCGCTTCTTATACACGGTGATGGCATCGCTGTGGATACATGCCTTTATAGAAGGAATGCCCTTTGGCGGAGTTATGGAAGGCCATGTGCACGCCCATGGACATGACCATGCGCATGGGGCCGCAGGCCACGATCATCGCAACTCGCTGCTCGTAGGCATATCGCTGCATAAAATAACTGAGTCACTTGTATTTACCGCCCTGCTCGTAAGCGCAGGACTTTCCAAAAAAAGAGCTCTTATGTGGCTGGTATTATTTGCTCTTGTAGCCCCGGCAGGCGCTTTTGCCCATTATTTTATAGGTGAAAATGGTATAGCCAACATAGCTGACCTTACCCCTAAAGTTACTGGTGTTCTTATAGGAATACTGCTACATGTGTCCACCACCATTATTTTTGAAAGTGAGGAAGGACATAAGTTTAACTGGATGAAATTTGGCAGCATTTTATTAGGAATAGCAATGGCTGCGGCCATTGCATAAACCATTGGTGCCTTCCTATCAGGGGTGATGTTCACTTTTGAATGTTGGTATTACTCATTGCGATTGAGCACATTGGACAAATTTTCTGTATTTTTGACCAAAACCATCATTATCACATGAAATTCGAAATTGAAGACAAAGACAAAGTAACTGTCATAAGAACAAAGGTTGAAAAACTTGATGCCATTCACGCTCCTGAATTAAAGAGCGAAATTGTTCTAATAAATAAAGAAGGCAAAAAGAACATAGTTATAGACCTTAGCGAAACACGCTATATAGACTCGTCTGGCCTTAGCGCTGTGCTTGTGGCTAACAGACTATGTAGGGATAGTAACGGTTCGTTTGTAATGTGTGGGCTGCAAGCTTCGGTTCAAAAACTGATAACTATTTCACAATTGGACCCAATCTTGAAAATAACCCCAACCTTGAATGAAGCCATAGATTTGGTGTACATGGAAGAGGTAGAGCGCGACATTTAAGACGAATATCATTACTTTTTTTGCATGAAAAAAACATTACTTATTGCGGCCATTACTATGGCATCGGTAAACTTTGCTACTGCACAATGTAACCCTGCTGACCACGATTGGGCAGGCGCTACTTATGGTGTATCTCCTGACCCCAATGCTGGCGAAACTTTTGTAGATGGCGTTTTGGGTCAGTCATATGCCGATATAGTATATGTAAAAGCACCTACTACAGCAGGCGAAGTAGATAGTGCATACAAGGACCTTAACTTAGCTATAGACTCGCTTAGCCTTGACAGTATTACTATTTTCAATGGCTTGGTAGATGTATCGCTAACTAATATTGGCTTATATATTAGCTGCAACAATTTAGGCGTTTCGCCAAACGCTTGCATGTTTATGCCTGGTGGTTCTTATTGTGGCGATATTTGGGGCACTCCCACCTCAGCGGGCACTTTTCCGGTAAAAATTTACACCACAGTTTTTGTCACATTTGGAATATTCCCTCAGGGCATAGGCTATGTTTTTGACAATTATACCTTAACCATAGTGGACCCGGCCAACAGTGTGAGCGAAGTAGCACCGAATCTCACCGGACTTAAGAATTGGCCTAACCCGGCTAACGACAATACGCAAATAAGCTTTAGTCTGGAACAAAGCGAAAAAGTAAACATAGAAGTGCGCAACTTGCTTGGTGCTGTGGTGTATACCAAAGCTATTAATGCAAAAAGTGGTGATAACACTTTGGTTATAGAAACCAATAACTTGAGCGAGGGTGTTTACTTATACTCTGTGAAAGCCGGTGATAATAAATACACTAAAAAATTGATAGTGCAGCGCTAGAAACATTGCCACTTACATAAAACATAAATTTAAAAAGGCCGCTGTAAATACAGCGGCCTTTTGTTTTGTTCGGGAGTTTTGTATGCGTGCTGTTGCTCAGTTAAGGCAGTGGCTAAAGTCATCAAAACCCCACTCTTTTATGTGAAGTCGGATGTTTTCAAATCTCTTGAGATTGATGCGCACTTTGCACTTCTTGCTTACGCGAGTAAATTTTTTCTTGTTCATTAGGATGTTAGGTTATGAAGCTAATTTCAACGACATAACCTAAAATAAAGTTGCATTTTTATGCAACAGCCAAAGATTAGGCCATTTGATGGGCAGAGGCTAATATGCGCTCGCTCCAAGCCTTGCGGTCGTCTACTATAAAGTTTTCTATGCCTCCATCTTTTAGCAACAATGCCAAACCATTGGGGTTTATAAGCAATGTTTTAAAAAACTCCACATTAGAAACCGAACTTAAGACTAACTCCAAATGATGGTTGTAGTGCGCTACCGAGTTGGTATTAAAAAGAATGCGCATATTGGTAAGTATTAGAGTACCACCAACCGCTATATAGTTCTGAAAATGGCTTGCGCCTTCTTCGTAAATTATTACTTCTCCTTCTTTTAGCATCTGCTTGAATATTTATTGAATCAAGAAATTTTCTAAAAACGGGTGCGAAAATAGTGCCGCTATTGGATGTATAAGGCTTTCATTTGTCCAATATTGCAATCCTTAACAAGAGACAACCAAAAAAGTTCAATGAAAAACATACTTATAACAGGTGCCAGCAGTGGCATAGGGGCAGCTACAGCCCGCATGGCAGCCTCTCAAGGGCATAGACTAATGCTGCTAGCGCGCAACGAAACCAAACTGAACGAATTAAAAAAAGAATTGGGCCAGCATACGGAGACAGCCACCTGCGATGTTAGGGACTACGACCGTGTAAAAGAACTGACCACCCAATTTGCCTCTAAACATGGGCAAATAGATGTGCTTGTGAATAATGCAGGTGTTGGTTTTTTTGACAAGGTAGCCACAGGCAAAATAGAAGAGTGGCATGAGATGACAGACATAAATGTGAAAGGATTGCTTAACTGCCTGCACGCTGCCTTGCCTTTTCTTTTGGAAAGCAAAGGGCAAGTAATAAATATAGGTAGTGTGGCCTCGCACCTTGTGTTTCCAAACTCCGGAGTGTACTGCGCAACTAAACATGCTGTGTTTGCCATAAGCGAAAGCATTCGCATGGAACTGGCAGACCAGGTGCGGGTAACTACTATAAGCCCCGGCAGTGTAAACACGCCTTTTGTGGAGCGCACTACCAACGAGGCCATGCTGCGCGAGTACAAAGATTATTTTGCTGCCGGCCTATCGCCACAGCTGGTAGCTGAGCAAATAATGCATGCTATAAACTGCCCTGAAGGAAGTGTAATAAGCGAAATAATAGTGCGACCCAGCCGCGCTGTGAAGTAGGTATTACTTCGTTAGCAGTTCGCCAAATTTCTTTTTGAATTTGTCCACCTTTGGCTTTACTACCATTTGGCAATAAGGCTGCTCGCCATGCAGAGCGAAGTAATCGTTATGATAATCTTCTGCCGCATAAAACACGCTAAAGGCTGTCACTTCTGTTACAACAGGATCAGTCCAGTTGCCACTTTCATTAGCTGCTTTTAAAGCCAGCTCAGCCATTGCTTTTTGCTGCGCATTGTGGTAATAAATAGCGGAGCGGTATTGGGTGCCCACATCGCCACCTTGTCGGTTTAGGGTGGTAGGGTCGTGTACTTCAAAAAACACTTCTAACAACTGGGCATATGAAACTACCCGCGGGTCAAAAGTAATTTGACATACTTCGGCATGGCCGGTACTACCTGTGCATACCTCTTTGTAACCAGGGTTTTTGACTGTGCCACCGCTGTAGCCGCTTTGCACTTTTGATACTCCATTTATGCCGCTGTATACCGCCTCTACACACCAAAAACAACCTGCACCAAACGTGGCCAGTTGCACAGTGTCGTTGCCAGAAGTTGTATCGTTTGCCATGTCTTTATTGGTTGTGTCGTTCATCATATCTGTTAAGTTCAATTTTTTGTCGGAGTGGGTAGCACCGGTATTGGAGCATGCCACTATACCGAGTGCAAGCATACTGAAAGACCAAATATTTATTACTGTTTTTAGTGTCATTTTATTCAAAGTATTGATTTATGTAATTTCATATACGTCCAAAGTACTCATTTGGATTGCGCGTAACAGCTATCAAAAAAACAAAAATACACAACACTTTTACCAAGGTAAGCGTGTTGTGCATTGTATAAATAACCAATCTACTATTTTGTTCAATCTACAGAGCTGCGTTGCTGCTGCTCCGGCTGGCGCACGGGTTTTTGGTTGCTGCCAAAAAGCGCATTAATAATGTAAATAACTACTCCACTAATAACAATGATAATAAGCGATTGAATTGTTTTGCCGAGATATTGACGAAGAAAACCCCAATCAATAACATCCCAAATGCCTAACAGAGCCATTATGGTAATAACCACAACCAGTGAGGAAAGTACCCAAACGAAAATATTGCGTGTGTTCATTTTTGTGTTCTTTTGTTTTATAGTAATTAAAGAGAATGCGAAAATTTTATATTGTTGTGTCTGTGTTGTTGCAAATTATCTTAATCAAATATGATGCTCAAATTTCTTAGTTCCTCTCTTTCACTTCTTTCTTTATAGAAAGTTTGCCATCATCTATTTTAATTGTAACCTCTTCTGAAGCTTGAGTTGTATCATCCCTTATTTCCTCTTCCATCTGCTCCCAATCTGGCATTTCCTCCTTCTCCAGGCCATCATCTTCCATGCGCAGCACTTCACCGTCTCGGTCGTACCAGCTTATGTGCCGCAGGCCCTGGCCCATATGCACATAGTTGCCTATGGGCACATATATTGTCACATCTATATTTTGCCCACGGTATCTATCAGTTTCAGGAGTGGTAAAGTATGACGACAGATTTACTGAATCTTTGCTTGCAGCATAATCATACATCATGTTTTTGCAAAACGTGCGTGCTTCCTCATTGTTCCTGCCCTGACTTGCTTTTATTATTTCTACTTTATAATCCTTAGCACGGGTAGGTTCAAACTGTACGCTCAAAGGTTCGCCATAATATATTTTTCCATTCACTATTTTCACCAAATCGCCAAATTCATCATCATGGCGGCTGCTGCGTGCAAAAAGCGAATCTGTCAATACATTCACATACAAAGTATCGGCAGGAGTAGCTTCCAAGACTGCTGTAGTTTTTATATCTGCTCCGCGGCTAAACTGTTTGGCTGTGCTAATGCCACCGTACATGCAAAGGGCCACGCCTATTACAAACAATGCGAATAGCGAAATACCAAATCCTTTGATACGCTTAGGTGTGGAAGTAATAAGGCGCACACCCACATATATAAGGGCTACCGCAGGCGCACCTATAGCCAATGCTGCACCAAGGGCCAACATCCACATAGTACCATCGTTGGCAAACACAAGTTGGTTCAGTGTATCAAATCCATTTTGACCATAGCCAAAAAAATCGAAATCGCTCATGATAATGGCACTTAAAAGCCCAAGCAAAAGCCCAAAACCGGCCAGCATGACTATAAAGCCGAATAGTATACCGAGTATTCTGCCCAGCTCCGACTTGGTGCCATGTGCAGCGTTTTTAATACTATGCGCTGCTTTTTGACCGTATTTATTTACACGGTCGGCAGCGGCTTTGGCCTCATCGTTTACCATGCGGGTTATGTTGTTTATGTCCACTGACTCACCACGCATTTTTAATTTTTCGGCAGTGGACTCGGCCTTTGGGACCAACGCCCAGAATAATATATAACCCAGTATAGCAGTGCCACCACTTATTAGAAATATGGCAACCACAATTAAACGAATAACAATTGGGTCTACAGCAAAGTAATGGCTAAGTCCTGCGCATACACCGCCCACTATTTTATCATCCTCATCGCGGTATAGTTTGCGCTGTGCATGGCGAGTACCGCTATTGGTCTGTTTGTTTTGTTGTGCATCTTCCGATTCTACTTTGTAGTCTTCCGGCTGGCCCATTATGCCTATCACTTCATCCACATCCGAAGCCATTACTACGTTTTTGCGCTCGTTCATGCGCTCGTTAAATAGCTCGGCTATACGCACTTCTATGTCTTGCATTATTTCCTCGGCTGCAGGGTCGCCCACAAAGTTGGCCTTTATGCTGTCCAAATATTTTCGGAGTTTCAGAAATGCATCTTCTTCTATGTTGAAGACACTTCCTCCAAGGTTTATTGATATGGTCTTATTCATGATAATTGGTTATTTAAGGTTTTTGTGTTCTTTTTACTGCTTCAGACAATTCGTCCCAAGTCTTTTTTAATTCGCCATGAAATTTCTTTCCAACTGGTGTAATGGCGTAGTACTTGCGCGGTGGCCCTTGCAGGCTTTCTTCCCAGCGGTAGTTCAGTAGCTCCTCATTCTTCAATCGTGTGAGCAGTGGGTACAGTGTTCCTTCTACTACTATCAACTTTGCATCTTTCAATGCAGATAAAATATCAGAAGGATATGCCTCGCCACGCTGCAACACGCTCAAGATGCAGAACTCCAGCACCCCTTTGCGCATTTGAGCTTTTGTGTTTTCTATATCCATGGTGTATGGGTGTTATTATTTTTTTACTTAATAATTAAAATAATTCTTGTTTAAGAACAACACATTAAAGCAAGTAAGCGTGCCACATGATGCTGTGCTGTCATCCCCTATTACCTCCG
>JANOXJ010000160.1:0-8363 GCA_031418455.1 Flavobacteriales bacterium
TCTATGTGGTTATAGAAAAAATAAAACCCGATTACTCAGCCCTCACTTTTTCATCCAGCATTTTTTTCAGCATAAACATTTCATCGCGCAGACGTGCAGCTTCCATAAAGTCCATTTCTTTGGCGGCCTTTTCCATAGCGCGTTTTGTTTGCTCTATGGTTTTTTCCAGCTGTGTGGCATTTAAGTGCGACAATAATGGATCGGCTGCTATACTTGATGCTTCATCGGGCTCCACATAAAAATTCTTTTGGCGTTTGTCCAGCAATCCGCTTTGTTCAAATATGGTTTTGTTGCCTTTGGTAACTTGTGTAGGTGTTATGCCATTGGCTTCATTATATATTATTTGCTTTTCTCTTCTGCGCGTGGTTTCGTCCATGGTCTGTTGCATGCTGTCCGTTATTTTATCAGCATACATTATTACCCTGCCGTTCACATTACGTGCTGCGCGTCCTGCGGTTTGTGTAAGCGATCGGTTGCTACGCAAAAATCCTTCTTTGTCGGCATCCATTATAGCTACCAACGACACTTCTGGTAAGTCCAATCCTTCGCGCAATAGATTTACTCCAACCAACACATCAAATTTTCCTTCGCGCAAGTCGCGCAGTATTTCTATGCGGTCCAGTGTTTCTACCTCGCTGTGTATATAGCGGCATGCAATATTTATTTTGTCTAAATATTTTGCAAGTTCTTCGGCCATGCGCTTGGTAAGGGTAGTTACCAATATGCGTTCGCCACGTTCTATGGTTATGCGTATTTCGTTTATCAAATCATCTACCTGATTAAGCGATGGGCGCACATCTATAGGTGGATCTAGCAGCCCTGTGGGGCGCACTACTTGTTCTACTACCACGCCTTCACATTTGTTCAATTCATAGTCGGCCGGTGTGGCACTCACATACACCACCTGGCTTTGCATGCTCTCCCATTCTTCAAAAGTGAGTGGGCGGTTGTCCATAGCACTTGCCAGTCTAAATCCGTAGTCTACCAGATTCACCTTGCGCGAGCGGTCGCCACCATACATAGCACCTACTTGCGACACGGTTACGTGGCTTTCGTCTATTATCATCAGGTAGTCTTTCGGAAAATAATCTAACAGGCAAAAGGGCCGCTGGCCGGGTTGTCTGCGGTCGAAATAGCGCGAGTAGTTTTCTATACCACTGCAGTAGCCAAGCTCCTTCATCATTTCTATATCATAACTCACACGCTCTTCCAGGCGCTTGGCTTCTATATATTTTCCTGCTTCTTCAAATGCTTTGGTTTGCCTGGCCATTTCTTGTTGTATTTCCCAAATGGCTTCTGTCATGGTTTCGCGGCTGGTCACAAACAAGTTGGCAGGGTATATATTCATCATCTCAAACGACATTATTTTTTTGCCGCTGTCGGCATATATCGTTTCTATACTTTCTATTTCGTTGCCAAAAAAAGTAACACGCACAGCGTAGTCTGCATAGGCCAAAAACACATCTACCGTGTCACCATTTACTCTAAATGTACCACGTGTAAACTCGTTGCGCGTGCGGCTATAGAGCGAGTCTACCAACCTATGCAAAAAACCTTGTCGGCTGAGGGCTTGTCCTTTATGTAGTTCTATTACACTTTTGTGAAACTCCACCGGATTGCCTATACCATAAATGCACGAAATACTTGCCACCACTATCACATCTCGCCTGCCGCTAAGCAGCGCACTTGTAGCACTAAGGCGCAGTTTTTCTATCTCACTATTTATACTTAAATCTTTTTCTATATAAGTGCCACTGCTGGGCAAGAATGCTTCCGGCTGGTAATAGTCGTAATAGCTTACAAAGTATTCTACCAAATTTTCCGGAAAGAAATTTTTAAACTCACTGTAAAGCTGAGCAGCTAATGTTTTGTTGTGAGAAAGAATAAGAGCCGGCCTTTGGGTTTGTTGCAGCAGGTTAGCTATGGTAAAAGTTTTTCCACTTCCTGTTACACCAAGCAGAGTTTGGTATTTGTCGCCACGCTCCACGCCTTGCACCAGTTGTTCTATGGCTTGCGGCTGGTCGCCACTGGGAGTGTAGTTGGATGTTAGTTTTAACGACATACGCCTGCAAAGATGAGAGATAAAAACCTATTTGTGCTCAATCAGGTTTTCATTTTTAAATATTATTGAATTTTGCAATAAATAATTAGAGAAGCAATAGAAAATCGGCTCATAGTTGCAGCTACTTTCAAATGAAAGGGCTATAACATTGGCATAGTATCACTTTCGTATTAGCTTCGCCTGCGTAAAATTATTGGATTATTCACCCACAGTGGAAGGCGTTACAAACAATCAACTTATAGAGAATATGGCGCGCGCCATGATGCCAAAAGACATTTTGGCTCAGGCCTCGTCCATGCATCTGTGCATACACATGCATACCTCATGGGTGTGCGCCACCGTGGCCGATGCTGCCGGTGGGCAAGTGGCATGGACAGAAACTTTTCAGGTGGCTGCCACAGGAACAGATTCTTACGATTTGTCCTTAGCATTCGTGTTAGAAAAAAATTGGGGAGAAAAAGTTTTTCGCAAATGCACCATTTCTTTCGATACAGCTGACTTTGCTCTGGTGCCTTCCGCCTTTTTTCAGAAGGAAAATGAGCTAACGCTTTTGCAATTTCAAACAGGCAAAAAGCACTTGCATGCAGCCTCTTTAAGTTTAAATGAACTCGCAGCAGAACTAATTTTTGAAGTGGACAAATCGCTTCAGACTTTGACACAGAAGTTTCCCAACGCACGTATTTTTCCGTCTGCTTATTTGCTTGCACGCTATGCTTATAACCAGTCTGCCAAGGAGAATAGTGCATTGCGCATTTTGTATCACCAGCCATATCTCACGCTGACTATTATTAAAAACAAAGAGCTGCTGTTGTTAAATAACTACCAGGCCCAAAGCGCAGAAGATGTGCTCTACTACACTGCCAATGCAGCCATGCAGCTGGGAGTAGATTTAGAAACCGTGCAGCTTAAACTATACAGCCCCGCTGCCGACTTGCATTTAATTGCTCTACTGAAAGACTATAACACGGCAGCGGAAATAATCCATACAGAAGGCACCACAGCCCAACCCATCATTACATACATGCACCAGGTATGCGTATAATATCCGGCACACTCAAAGGCCGCAGCCTGCTTGTGGCCAAAAATTTTAAAGGCCGCCCCACTACCGACTTTGCCCGCGAGGGGCTTTTTAATGTGTTGCACAATATTATGGATATTGAAAATGCGCATGTGCTTGATTTGTTTGCGGGCACCGGAGCGTTTACTGTAGAGTGTTTTTCTCGCGGTGCGGCCTCATTACTTTGTGTAGAAATGAATCCGCAACACGCACGTTTTATCCGCGATAATTTTCGTCATTTTGGTATAGACAATGGCAATGTAATACTTACCGATGCCATAAAATATATAAACGTGGCCAACGAAAAATTCGATCTCATATTTGCTGATCCGCCATACGATTTGCCCAGTTTGGAGTTGCTGCCGGACATGGTCATGAAAAAAGGAATGTTGAAAGAAGAAGGAGTTTTTGTTTTAGAACACGGCAAGCGCAATAAATTTGAAGAACATCCTTACTTTTTGCAAACCAGAAAGTATAGCAATGTGCATTTTAGCTTTTTTGGAATTACAGAATCATGAAACGTATAGCAGTATTCCCCGGCTCATTCGACCCCATTACGCGTGGTCATGAAAATGTTGTAAATAGAGCAGCCCACCTTTTCGATGAAATAATTGTGGCCATTGGGCACAATACTACCAAACAAACAATGTTTCCTTTGGAAAAGCGTTTGCAGTGGGTGAAACAAACCTTTGCCGGCAACAGTAAAGTGCGTGTAGAGGTTTACGAAGGACTTACGGTAGACTTCTGTAAAAAAAATGGGGCAACGTTTTTGCTTAGAGGTTTGCGCAATGGTGGCGATTTTGAATATGAACGCACCATAGCACACATGAATAAGGCGTTGTGGAGCGAGTTGGAAACCATTTTGGTTTTCACCGACCCCGAGTTTGCCTCTGTTCACAGCACTGTTATAAGAGAGATTATTAAAAACAATGGAAACGTTTCGCAGTTTGTGCCCTCGGCCATCAATCTTACGGAATAACACGCACGCATTTCAGAGCGTGGCGTTGCTACCTAACGGTGCTTCTTTAGGAGTGCTTACTTTGTTGCTGGCCCTTGTTTGTTCTGTTGCCGCTACTTCACAAAACACTTTTGTTACAGGCACCGACAGCTCGCATGCAGGTTGGCAAATAGCCGCATTTGTTCCTTCCGATTATATATCGGGCAAAAGGGAATTGGTGGCAGAAACTATGATAGCGCAAAATGGCAGTTTCACACTGGCCATGGACATAAAACAAACCAGTGAAGTATACTTGGTGGTGTTGCACATACAAGCCAATCTATATGTAGAGCCGGGTCATACCTATGCTATAGCACTGCCGGCAGAGTCTAAAAGAGATTTTAGAAAATTAGATAAAACAGAAATTTATCCTGACCTAAGCGCATCGCCCGAAAATGATTTAAACGTGCTCATCAAAAATTTCAATAAAGATTATTACACGTTTGTAAACGAACATTATTACGATTATGCCATTGACGAATTTAAAGGCAATCCAGAATTTATAAAAAGAGTAAGCAAAAACACAAAGGCAGATATATATATAAAATCATCGGAGAGTGATTCGCTAAAACAAAAGACACTATCCAACTTTAGCGAATTGGTTACCCACTTTGAGGCAAGCATGCACAAGAAGTATAGCGCTCACTATGGCAATGCCTTTTTCAAAGACTATGTGACTTATTCATTGGCAGAAATAGAGCTGGTAGCTGGTCTTCATCGCCCTGTTTTTTACAAGCAGTATTTTATGTCGCAACCAGTGCAGCTAAATAATCCGGCATATATGCGGGTGTTTAAAATATTTTACAACAACCTGCTCACTTCACAAACCAAGTTGAAAAACGAAAGCATTGTGAAAATTGTAAACACAGAACAAGACCCTGCTAAGTTGCAGGAAGTATTGGCCGATGACAGCTGTCTTACCAATACAGAGGTAAGAACATTAGCAATGATTTATGGCTTGAAGGAGCTTTATTTTAATCAAGAATTTTCTTACAAGGCTGTAGAAAAAACATTAGAAGCACTGGGCAAAACTACCACTGCAAAACCGCAGCAAACCATTGCCATAAATACTGTAGAGCAATTAAGAAAAAACAAAGAGGGTTGGCCTCAACCTGATTTTGCTTTGTTAGACGAGCGCGAAGAGAAGTGGCACCTTGCTGAAAATGATGGGCTGCCTATGTACATTATTTTCTTTGCATCGTGGAACCACGCCAGCCTAAAGGAAATGATGCTGCTGGAAAAGTTGGCCGAGACATACCAAAAAGACATACGCATAGTGGCCATTAACATGGACGAAAAGGTAGATGATTTTAAAAAATATTTACAAGCCCATTCCAAGCAGAAATTTACTTTTCTATACGGCTACGGTAATGTTATGCTCAAAGAAAATTTTGCGCTAAAAGCCATGCCACATGCGGTAATGCTAGACCCTCAATTAAAAGTGAAATACACCTTTACACCACTGCCAAGCCAGGGATTGGATGCTGTTTTTGCTAAAATAAAACAGCAGGCAGCGGCTGGTGGCCAGGGACCCAAAACCTGGAATAAAAAATAAATCTCAAATTAAATTTTTTGACACTGATTGACCACTTTAGTCAAACACATTCGCAATGCACATTTAGTAGAATTTGACACGGGCAAATTTGACAACTGGTGTGTGTACCTGCAAAGACAGGGGCAGAAGCGCTATGCCCCGCGCGATACAGAATATTTTACATTCGTTAAAAACATGGCAGACATATACTCAGCCCAAAAAGTATATGCAGATTTTGTGACCATTTACGAGCAAACCACTAAAGAAATAATGCCCCATGTGTTGGAGCAAATTACCACTTTAGCCAACACCTATACACAGCATGCTGAGGAAATGGATATTTGGTTAACGGTGTTGTATGCTGGCATGATAGCGGAAGAAAACAAAGCCAACATGGTGCTTCGCAAACGAATAAAAAGACTGGGCATGCATCAGGTATTGCTGCTAGACATGCCACCGCCTGAGGCCGCTAAATTTTCTTTCGGAAAAAAATATGCAGAGCTCCATCCTCTTATGCTGTCACTCGGTTTTTAGTCCGCATTAAGCATTTATCTGTTTTTATTTATTGGATGATGCTGTGGGGTAAAAGCTGTTTTAAAGCTTTGTAAATCAGAGTTTTATATCCATTGGGTGCAATGGTGCTTCCCTTGCTATCTTTGGCCAATGAAGAAAAAAGCCCTTATCACAGGTATCACTGGCCAAGACGGTGCCTATTTGGCCGAATTGCTTTTGTCAAAAGGCTACGAAGTGCATGGCGTAAAACGCAGAAGTTCACTTTTTAATACCGATAGAATAGACCATCTTTATCAAGATCAGCATGAGCGCGATGTGAAAATGTATTTGCACTATGGCGACCTTACTGATAGCACTAACCTAATAAGATTGGTGCAGGAAATAATGCCCGATGAAATATATAATCTGGCTGCACAGAGCCACGTGCATGTGTCGTTCGAAACACCTGAGTATACAGCTAATGCAGATGCCACAGGGGCACTCAGATTGTTAGAGGCCATTCGCATACTTGGTTTAGAAAAAAAGACAAAATTTTACCAGGCCTCTACAAGCGAATTGTATGGTAAGGTGCAGCAAGTGCCGCAAGATGAGAATACACCTTTTTATCCGCGCAGCCCGTACGCAGTGGCAAAACTATATGCCTATTGGATTACTGTAAACTACCGTGAGGCATATGGCATATATGCCTGCAACGGTATTTTGTTTAACCACGAGTCGCCTTTGCGTGGCGAAACTTTTGTTACCAGAAAAATAACCCGCGCTGCTGCAAAAATTCAGTTGGGCATGCAGGATAAATTATTTTTAGGCAACGTGGACTCGCAGCGCGACTGGGGCCATGCTAAAGATTATGTGGAAGGTATGTGGTTAATGATGCAGCAAGAAGAGCCGGAAGATTTTGTGCTGGCCACAGGCAAAACTTACACTGTGCGCCACTTTTGCAACCTTGCATTTAAACACGCAGGCATAGAGCTGGAGTGGAAGGGAATAGGAGTAGACGAAAAAGCTTATGATAGCAAAACAGGCAAAGTACTTATAGAAATAGATCCAAAATATTTCCGCCCTACCGAGGTGGAATTACTCATAGGCAATCCTGCCAAGGCTTTCGAAAAATTGGGATGGAAACACAAGCATGATTTAGAAGAATTGGTGGCAGACATGATGAAGTCTGACATGGAATTGTTTAAGCGCGACCATTACCTAAAAGAGGGTGGACACAAGGTGATGAATTACAACGAATAAGCAACGCATCAATTATAACATGATTGAATAGACGAATGCTCAGTGAGCTATTTGTTGCACTTATTTTTATTTCTCAGTTTACCTTTTTAGCGTATTTATGTCTTGGCTTTCATCCTTACTTTCAGTATTGCCCTTTACAGTAAATGTAAGTGGGCGCAAGCATAATGCGATAATGAAAATAGGGCATTTGTTTAAGCTTAACCAAATTCCAACGGTAAATTATAAAGGCAGGAGTATTATTGTAAAAGGTCATGCACCTGCTCAAATAATCAACTTTGCGGCACATAATTTTTTTCAAGATTTTGAACGTTCGGCATTAGCGCATTTTATGCAAACCCATTTGCAAAAAGGTGCCTTGTTTATAGATGTAGGAGCCAACTTGGGCGGCTATTCTTTTTTGGCAAAACAGCAGGAGTTGTTGGTGTATAATGCAGAGCCTGTGCCTGGTTTGTCTGCCTTTTTACAAGAGAATGAAGTGGCCTTTGGCAACCACATTGGCAAGGCTTTCTCTAACGAAAATGGTAGCGCAGAGTTTTATATCTCCGATGATAACATTGGCGGAAGCTCGCTTATTGCAAGCAATAAAGGATGGGAGGCAAGTGGCTACACGCATAAAGTGCAGGTGCCTGTGGTCACTTTTGATAGCGTGTTTTGCAATATTATTGCTGACCATACTAAGCAGGCAATGGTAAAAATAGATGTGGAAGGCAACGAAGAGAAGGTGGTGCAAGGCATGCACAATACATTGGCCAACGGTAAAATAAAATACATATGGTGCGAAGTGCGGGGGCCACAAAGCGACCGCAATGCAAACAGCTACATAGCAGTAGCAGCTCTACTTGCAGCGCATGAATATGGCGCATATAGCTACACTGCAGGCACAGGCCTTATGGCATTTGACCCGCTTAAGCATGTAAAGCAATTTTTTGATTTGGTATTTATAAAACAAGATTTAAAGGAT
>JANOXJ010000161.1:0-12918 GCA_031418455.1 Flavobacteriales bacterium
TATGGAAGGAAGAAATTTTAAAAACCGTTGAGCAGCAAATTGGCAAAATAGCAAAGCCAGATAAAATTCAATTCGTAAGTGGATTACCCAAAACACGCTCTGGAAAAATAATGCGCAGAATACTGCGAAAGGTGGCCGAAGGTGAAATCAACAGCCTTGGTGATACTACTACATTGCTTGACCCCTTGGTGGTGGATGAGATAGTTAAGAATAGAATTATTTGATCGCTTTGGACTGTTCTATTAGTTGAAAATAGTGCGGTGCATGTTGCGCTATAACATCCGGATGAAATATGGCAATTAAGTCTTCAAGCACTACCTCGGGTTGCATTACAGCATCGCCATGGTAGTCGGTTTTAGCGGCATTGCAATAAAATATTTTTCCTTCTTTAAATGATTTTAGTTGGGTAAGTCGCTTGTCGTCTTCTGCTATGCGGTCCAAAGTGAGTGCTTCTTTTTCAAATACTATTTTCCCCCAATAATCTGCATTGTACGTTTTTTCCAACATGGTTTCAAATGGGATAATGATGTTGCTGCTGCTTATGCTATCATTGAAAATATAATTGGCTCCTGCATCTTGCATAAACTGCGCTGCAAAGCTGTTGCCGGGTGGCGCAAACCAACTTCCGCTGTCATAAAATCCGGTAAATACTGTTGGCTTGTCCGTAGCCGATGTGTTTGCTTTTTGTATAAGCGCATTGTACGCGGTTGTTATTGCGTTAAATGTTGCTTCAGCTTTTTGCTCCTCGCCAAGCAATACGCCAAATACTTTAACCCATTCAGCACGCCCTAATGGATGCACTTCCAAATATTCCGATATGGGTATGCATGGAATATTTTTTTCTGCATAGCGCTCGTAATTCATGCTGCCAAAAGGATATACAAAAAATATTTCAGGACTAATGCTAAAAACAATTTCCGGATCTACATCGTGGCTTGTGGTGAGATTAATTATTTCGCCACCTGCTATTTTTTCTTTTGCTTCTTCATTCAATACCAAATCTGCAAAACCTACTCCTTTTAGCAGATTCAATTTGTTTAGTTTTTGCAGCATGGCAATGTGTGTGGTGCTCAGGCAGGCTATGCGTTCTATGGTCTTTGGTTTCCATGTTATTATGTCCAGTGTATCGCCTGCATGTTCTAAGTCAAACAATATAATGCGTGTGCTGGAATCGCTCATGTGCTGCAGTTCAAAACCCCGAGCATAAGCGGGTTTCTCTACACTTAGTATGTGCAGTTGTGCAGCTTCTTTATTGGTGGGCGTATGGCATGCCACTAGGAATATGCACGCTAACATGAAAATTATTAGTCGGTAATGAATCATATAAGTCTGTAAATTTTTCCTCCATCGGAAGTGGCCCACACTTGGTTATTGCTTATGGCTAATGAGTATAGGTTGGGCTGTTTATCTAACTGAAATAGTTGCCAGTTTTGGCCACCATCGGTGCTTTGCGCAAAGTATCCTTCATTGCCTGCAACTACTACTGTGGATCCATTGTGTGCTATTTTATTCCAGTTGATGCGTGTGCCAAATAGTTTATTGCTTGCTTTCTGCTCTAGCCAAGTGGTGCCAAAATTTTCTGATTCATAAATGGCTCCGTTATAACTTACTGCCAGGCATCTCTCATCATCTATGCAAGTAGTAGATGTAATAAAATCATTTTCAAAATTATTCTTCTCAAATGAATCGAGCGTAAAATCAAAAGTATATGCAGCACCATGACCTGCCACAAGTGCCTTGGACTCGCTGTTCATTTGCAGGCTGCGCATTTCATGTTGTACAAATTTAAAGTTCCAGTTAGTGCCTGCATTGTGCGTTTCATACACCACGCCTTCGCCCATATTCTCGCCCCCGCAGAAGTACCAGTCAACCGGGCTTTTCATTTTTATTTCGCGTACTGCAGGTCTGTCTTCACCATTAAAAGGAACTTGGTCGGCTAGCCAATAAAAGTTCCAGGTTTCGCCATAGTCTTGTGTTTGCCATAGATGCAAAAAATCGCCACCTGCAAATCCGTATTGTGCGGTGGGAAATTCCAAACAATAAATGCTCTTTGCAAATTCAGATGGATATACAGACCAACTGTCGCCTTTGTTTTTCGATTTAAAAATGTAGCCCTCTACATTCCTATTGCCACCGCACGCTATCCATGTGGTATCGCTCAGCATTTTTATATCGTTCACTCTAATGCTATATCCCAAATCTATAGTGGCAAGCGGTGCCATAGCGGTGCGTTCTTTTTTGCATCCGCTTATATACAAGGCTATGGCTATACAAAGTATGGGTATAGTGTGCTTCATTTTAAATGTGCTAATAGCCTATTCATTTCATCGGGTGTATTAGCATTAGCAAGCTTTTGCGGTGCCACCGTGTTTATTAATTTGGTAGGAGTGTTTATAAGCACTTTGCGCGGACAAGTATAACCTTGTGCTAAAAATTGCAAAGCCATGCTGTAGTTTTTTGGTTCCCAAATAGCTATTAACGGTTCAGGCAAATTATCGTGCGGACTTATAAATGCAGTGGCATTGTGTGCAGGGTCTCTCTCGTTTAATAGTTCTTGCAATATATTTTTATCTAGCAAAGGAACATCGCAGGCCAGCACCAGCCAAGCGCTATCAGGCGTATGCATGTATGCACTTAATATTCCGCCCATAGGGCCACAATTTAAAATTCTGTCTGTTATCACTTTTGTGTTGTTGCTTTCAAAAAATTCTCGCTGGTCTTCGCGGCACGACACATAGCTGTCTATTTCTAATTCGGCTAACAATGCACTTATGTATTGGTATTGTGGCATACCATGATAGTGCAATTCGCTTTTGTCTTTGCCCATACGTGTGCTCTTGCCACCAGCCATTATCAGGGCTTTTAGGGGTGCAGCCTTTAAATAATTTTGTACTATTAGCTGCTTCAGTGCATTGCTGTCAGATTGCTTTATAATGGGCGGAGTGGAGTATTCTTTTATTATTTCTTTTATGTAATTAGGTAGTTCATTTACTCCATTGGGCAGTATCAAAGCCTTTACATTCTTCAGCTGTTCTGCTCTTTTCCTAAGCGATGATTCTTTTTCAGCATTGCATATTATTATTTGTTCAGAGGCTTCAAAATGATTGCCATTTACTATTATGCAATCGTTTTGCGCAAGCATTTGCTTGCGCTGAAAGGCATTGTCCGCAAGGTTTGTAGTGAATTGTACAGAGTTATTTTTCCATTGCCAGTAGGTATGTGGTGCTTGCTGTAGCTGCGCATCGGTGGCGTGTTCCGCATCTACATATGCAAAGGAATTTTGAGGCATCAATTGGCATATCTGTGTTACAAAGCTTTTTACTTCTTCGCAGGTAGTGCCATATATAGCTACTTCATGGCGGCCATAGTGGCCTAATGAAGACTTTGTTATATCGCCATGTTTCTTATGCTTTTCTTCTAAAATCATTCTTGCCGCCTGTTTTTTCCATCAGTTTTATTTCTTGTATCACTATATCGTGCGACATTGCCTTGCACATATCATATACAGTGAGCGCTGCCACACTAGCTGCAGTCATCGCTTCCATTTCTACTCCGGTTTTTGCTGTTATGGCGGCAGTAGCTGTTATGGTAATTACCGAGTCTTTCATTATTAGTTCTACCTGCACACTTTCCACTGGTAAGGGGTGGCATAGTGGTATAAGGTCTCCTGTTTTTTTTGCCGCCATTATGCCGGCTATACGTGCAGTTTGAAATACCGCACCTTTAGGCATATTTATATCGTGGCCATCAAACAGGTCCGCTATGGCTGCTGGCAGCATTATTCTGGCTTGTGCTATTGCCTTGCGTAGGCTGGGCTTCTTATCAGAAACATCTACCATGTGCACATTGCCTTCTGTGTCCAGGTGGGTGAGGTGTTTGCTTTGTGGCATGGTACGAAGGTACAAAAATCATAAGCTATGCACACCTTATTCGTAGCCACAATAATTTCACTTAATTCGCATTACATTTTCTTAGTTATTAATTAGTAAAGGAACAAACACTATAATTTTTTAAATTCCGAACCATGAAAAATATTTTTCTACTTGCAGCCATGCTATTGGCTATTCATAATTATGCACAAACGAATGCTAACCCCGACACAAGGCCAATAATAGACATAACAGGCTATGCCGAAATGGATGTAATACCTGACGAAATTTATTTGCGCATAGTGCTACGCGAATACATGGATAACAAAGTAAAGGTGAGCATAGCTCAGATGGAGCAGGATATGGTGACTAGATTGAAAAGTGCGGGGCTAAATGTGGCAGATCTTGTAATGAGTGATGCCAGCGGCACTTATGTGCGTGTGCGTTGGAACGAAAAGGATTTGCTTACTTCTAAAGATTATTCGCTCAAAGTGGCCACTGCTGAGCAGGCCGGCAAGGTGTTTCAGGCTTTAGAAGATGTAAAGCATGTGCAAGTGAGTATTGCACGAGTGTGGCATTCTAAAATGGAAGAGTTAAAAGCAGACGTGCATAAAAAGGCTATTAGAAATGCTAAAGAAAAGGCTACATACCTGTTGGCAGAGCTTAACAAAAAATGTGGTGATCCTGTGTATATAACTGAAACTACTGTAAACAAAACCGCCAACTTAAATGGACTGGATGCGAATTTTGGTAACGTTCGCTATTTGCAAAGCAGTGATTATTCTGGCGACAAACTTGGGTTGTCTTCAGCCACTATTCAGTTTGAAAAAATGAAAATCACTTATTCATTGAGCGTGTCATTCTTGATTGTATAAACCCAGATTGCTCATTAGAAATGAGCAAACGATTAAGCATCTGTATTTCATCGCATTTACAAGCGATTAAAACAGGCTGCTAAATCGGGATAACCCCAGCTAAATCAATAGTTCGGCTCTTAGCGAGCCTTCTATTGCTTAATCTGGGATAAATAAATAATACTAAAGCATACAAAACGAAAGAAGCCGCTCCATTGGGGCGGCTTCTTTGCTCTCATGTAGAAGAGGTCAATTTAGGTTAAGCAATTGACAATTTCTTTTCTAAATCATCTAAGTATTTGCGGAAGTGCTTGTCAGTTTCCTGCAAGTTGTTTACCGTGCGGCATGCGTGCAATACTGTAGCGTGGTCTTTGCCACCGCAGTGTGCACCAATGCTTGCAAGGCTGCTCTTGGTCATCTTCTTTGCAAAATACATAGCTATCTGGCGGGCTTGTACTATTTCGCGCTTGCGTGTTTTGCTCTTAAGCAATTCTATAGGCAAGTCAAAATAATCGCACACCACTTTTTGTATGTAGTCTATACTTACTTCGCGGGCTGTGTTCTTCACAAACTTGTCTATCATCTGACGGGCAAGTTCTATGTTGATGGCTTTTTTGTTAAGTGATGATTGTGCTATAAGCGAAATCAATGCGCCTTCCAATTCGCGAACGTTGGTAGTTATAGAATAACCTAAGTATTCTACCACATCATCCGGAAGCTCTATACCATCAGCATACATTTTCTTTTTAAGAATGGCTATGCGTGTTTCTAATGATGGTACTTGAAGGTCGGCACTTAATCCCCACTTAAAGCGGCTTAGCAGGCGTTGCTCCATGCCTTGCATTTCCACAGGTGCTTTATCACTTGTAATGATTATTTGCTTGCCTGTTTGGTGCAAATGATTGAATATGTGGAAGAACACATCTTGTGTTTTTTCCTTACCGCTAAAGAATTGTACATCGTCTATAATCAATACATCCATCATTTGGTAGAAGTGCGAGAAATCGTTAACGCTGTTGTTCTTCACTGCATCAATAAACTGATGAGTGAACTTTTCGCTACTAACATAAAGAACAGTTTTATCTGGAAACTTATTCTTGATCTCAATACCGATAGCATGCGCTAAGTGCGATTTACCTAAACCTACACCACCATAAATTAATAATGGATTAAAAGCAGTACCGCCTGGTTTGTTGGCCACGGCATAACCCGCGCTGCGTGCAAGGCGGTTGCAATCTCCTTCTATAAAATTGTCAAAAGAGTAATTTGGATTCAGGTTAGAATCCACATTTATCTTGCGCAATCCTGGAATTATGAATGGATTTTTAATTGGCGACTCAGCCAAATCCAATGGCATAGATACCGCAGAGTTCTTTATGGCTTTGCGATTGGTTGTTGGTACTTTAATGGTGTATGGGTTCTGGTTGTTTTGGTTATTCTCCATTATGATAGAATATTCCAAACGACCTTCTGCTCCTAGTTCTTTGCGAATGATTTTTTTAAGAAGTGTAACGTAATGCTCTTCTAACCATTCGTAAAAAAATTGTGATGGTACTTGTATGGTTAAAACTGAATCTTCTAGTTTGACTGGTTTTATCGGTTCAAACCAGGTCTTAAATCCTTGAGGGCTTACATTGTCCTTGATTATTTCAAGACAATCCTTCCAAACCTGATTGTGGTCTTTCTTCATTATAGGTTAGAATGTGTTTAAACGGTTAATTAAAAAAATAGGTGTGGTAATAATCGTGCTTTGTTTAGGGTTTAAATCAAAAACAAAATCATGACCGCAAATGAAGTAGTAATTCAGTGAAAAAAAAAAGTTAATTGCTATTGCATATAAAATATTTTTGACAGTACGAAATATTTTTCAATTCGCTTGTGGGCGTGGGTTTTTTGACAGTGTCACAATCTATACTTCAATGCAATTCCATTAAAAGGTTCAATTTAAGTCAATTATTGAATTTTATAACAAATTATTCAAAATTGCCCCTTTTTTTTTCGTGGCTTTTTGAGCAAGAATTGTTCATTTCATTTCATGAGTTCAGAAAATGGGTCCGCCACCTTTTCGACATTGCAAGCATGTTTTTATCCAAAATATCGTTAAGAGTGAGATATGCCGAAACCGATAGAATGGGCTACGTGTATTATGGCAATTATGCCATCTATTTTGAAGTAGCGCGTGTGGAGGCTTTACGTGAATTGGGCATTACCTATAAGTCGTTGGAAGACGAGGGGGTTTTGCTACCCGTGGCCGATTATTCTATCAAGTTTATAAAGCCTGCTTATTATGATGACGAGTTGGTGGTGGAAACTAAAATAACTGCGCTGCCCTCTGCGCGCATAGAGTTTGAATACGAAACCAAACGCGCAGGCGAATTGCTGAATACAGCAAGGACGACCCTGGTGTTTGTAGACAAACAAACGGGTCGTCCTATGCGGTGTCCAAATGATGTGTTGGAGGCTATGAAAATTCATTTTTCATAACCCCATTTTTACTATCGCGTAAATCGTTTCATTTTCCAGTTAGCCAACCACGATTTTTTTTGCTCCACATTTTCTGAGGTGGGTTTGTTGTGGCCGTTGCCTTCGCTCTTAGGCTTGTTATTGCCTCCCTCTGTGCTAGCGCTGCGGTTGTTATTACTGTTGTTATTATTGCTTCTTGGGTAGCTTTTTTTGCCACCTGCATTGCCGCCATTGGCACTGGTAGCAGAGCCACCATCTTGGCGTGTCTCATTGTTGCCACCATTGCGGTCGTTAGTGCCACGCGGTGCTGAGTTACCATTTCTACGGTCGTTATTGTTGCGTGGTCCGTTATTATTCCTGCGTTGGTTGCCTTGCGGGCGGCCACCGCTTTTCTTACCAAAATTGTCTTTTGGTCGGTCAAATTCTTTTTCGGCTGGTATGCTCGATGAATAGAATTTGTCGGTTACCACAGGCAACTGAATACCTATTAATTTTTGAATGTCTTTTAAGTATGCACGCTCTTCGCTTTCGCAAAAGGAAATAGCTATGCCCGATGCTCCTGCACGGCCTGTGCGGCCTATGCGGTGCACATACGTTTCGGGCACATTGGGCATTTCAAAATTTATTACGTGTGTTAAGTCGTCCACATCTATGCCACGCGCGGCTATGTCTGTGGCTACAAGTACACGTGTAGTTTTATCTTTAAAATTTTTGAGGGCCAGTTGTCGTGCATTTTGCGACTTGTTGCCGTGTATGGCTTCCGCTCTTATGCCTTTGCTTACAAGGTCTTTTACTACTTTGTTAGCTCCATGTTTGGTTCTGGTAAATACAAGTGCACGCTCTATACTCAAGTCGCTCATTATATGTATTAGCAAACTTTTCTTGTCGCCTTTTTCTACAAAGTACAATGACTGGTTGATGGTTTGTGCAGTAGTAGCAGGTGGAGTTACTTCCACCTTTACAGGTTTAAATAGTATGCTAGATGACAGCTTTACTATTTCCGGAGGCATGGTAGCACTAAAGAAGAGTGTTTGTCTCTTTTGTGGCAACAGGGCTATTACTTTTTTTACATCGTGTATAAAGCCCATGTCCAGCATGCGGTCTGCCTCGTCCAATACGAATACTTCTATGTTTTTTAAATCTACATAGCCCTGGTTTATAAGGTCTAGTAAGCGGCCTGGTGTGGCTATTAGTATTTCTGGTCCTTTGCGCAATGCCACTGTTTGTGGGTGTTGGCCTACGCCACCAAATACTACAGTGTGTTGCAAACCTGCAAATTTTCCATAACTGCCAAAGCTTTCGGCTATCTGTATAGCTAGCTCTCTGGTAGGTGTAAGAATTAGTACTTTAATGTGGCGTTTGCCACCTTGTGGTTGTTCTTGTTTTTTCTTGTATAAATTTTGAATAATAGGTATGGCAAAAGCTGCTGTTTTGCCGGTACCTGTTTGAGCACAACCTATAAGGTCGGTGCCTTCTAATATTACAGGTATTGCTTGTGCCTGTATGGGTGTAGGTTTTTCGTAGCCTTCGTTTTGTAAGGCTTTTAAAATAGGTTCTACAAGACCTAATGATTGAAATGTCATTTCTTTAAAAATGTGTTTGTGTGCAGAAAATATCCATGCAGCATTCAAATAGTTGAATGTTGTTCAAGAATATTTTCTTGTTATAAATAAAATTGTTAAAGCTGAAAATGTTGCAACTAGGATATGCATTAGAACTATGTTCTGTAATGTATTCAGCATCCAGTGCGCCACTAAGTGGTTGGCTCCAACTAATCAGGCTTCGGAAATCAGCTACCCAATGTATGTTGGGGGAGAAGGGCTGAACCTGACGTGTAAAAGACAAATGCAGTGCAAATATACGTATGAGTGATGCAATAAGTTGCTTTTATAAATGAACCTAACTTGAGTTAAGCGGTAACACCTCTTGAAACCAACCTGAATTTGCTGATTGAATGCAGCAAATCACAATAAAATAATTTTATAATAAAATAACTCAATCAAAATGAAAAAGACTTTAAGCACCGTGCTATTAGCTGCAATAACGCTTTGTACGAACCAATTATTCTCACAGGCCGCAGGCAATTTTATTTACAACAATCCGTATTCTATGAATACCGATAGAATAGTGATTCCGGCCAACATACCCAATGCAAATGTGGTGAATCTAAAGGCGGAGGTGATGATGAACGTGCGTGCCACCAGTTACACCGCCATTTTTGCTGCGGTGCAAATTGGGGTAGATGTATATCAGGTAGATAGCCTTATGCAACAAAGGCTTGACCAAGTGCGCTATGCCCTTGGTATTATGGGTGTGCCTGAAGATGCTATACATGTAGATGCTGTTTCTATGGTGCCTACTTATGCTTACAAAGTGGAAGAGAAAAAATTCAGTAAGCGAATGACGGAAGTGCCCACGGGTTTTGAAATGAAAAAGAACATTCACATTCTTTTTAAAGAACATTCCATATTGGATCGCATTATTTCCGAAATGGCTTTTGTTGACATATATGAATTGGTAAAAGTGGAATATAACCTGGATGGTATGGACACTTACTTCAACGAATTGCGCGATGCTGCCATGAAGTCTATTGCATCAAAGGAGTCTACGTACAATACTCTAAAATTTCACTTAACTGCTACTGCAATGAGCGATGGTTTTACATGTACATACCCTATGGAGCGATACAAACAATATACTGCCTACTACAGCGGTGCTTCGCCTGTGGCTGTGAAGTATGAAAGAGAGTTTAGAGATGTAAATAATATATATGTGAGTGGCAAAGGCAATACGGTAAAGGTGGATGGCTCTTTGACGGCAGATGCGCGCGACCATCATTTTACTATACAAACTGCCGAAAAGAATAAAACTATTTATTACGATAGATTGCCATACAATCAGTTTGACAAGGTGCTAAATGCGGATATGGAAGAACCTTGTATTCAATTCTTTTATACACTACAATTGTCATATACTGTAATGACTCAAGAGCAATGGGACGCTATAAAGGCGAATGAGGAATTGGCAAAAAAGCAACGACTTGCCTACCCACAGTTTGGCAAGGGGCGCAAAGGCCGCAAAGCGCATAAGCAATGGATGCAACAACAAGGTATTTACTAATTGATAAAGTAAATTTCAATTGCATAATTAGGTTAATGCACTTAGAATGTTAGATAGAAATTTACACTTACACATAAACAGAAATAAAATAAAAAACCCGCAAGAAATTTCTTGCGGGCTTTTTAATTAAAATATTTTCAATTGCATAAAGTGTATGCAACAGTGTGCATGACTTAGTTAGTCACTACTATTTTTTGTTTTACTATACCTTCTTTGGTTTGGCCAGAAAGTACATAGAAGCCAGAGCTAAGATTGCTAATGTTATAACTGAAGTTATTGTCAGCATTCAATTTTATTACTTCTATTAGTTGGCCATTCTCGCTCATTAAGTAGAATGCACCTTCTGATGTAGAGGTAACGGTAAAGTTGCCCATGCTTGGGTTTGGATACACGCTAAGTGAAATAGTACCCACCATCACTTCATTGCTCTTTTCTGCATCTACTATGTCTTTAATTGGTTCGGTAACTGTAGGCATAGCTGCTACTACATTCAGAGTGTAGTCTTCCACTTCGCCATAGGTAGATGCTCCGCATGGTGTAAGGTTAGCACCTGCTGCGGTGTCAGTCAAACGAATTCTCATGCGCTTGCTTCCAAGTGTAGTTCCTGCAGGAGGGGTGAAGCTGGTAGTAAACGGACCTACTCCGTTTGGACTTGAATACACTGCTTCACCGGCATCGGTTAGTGTACCGTTGTTGTTCCAGTCAACCCAAATCAAAACCTTGTCAGAGCTATAAGCATTGCCTATAGTAACAGTAATTGAGCGTGGCACACCTACTGATACGGTGGTAGACAATGCAGTGAAATTAGAATAAGAAGAGTTAGTACTTGAATTGTTGATACTGCCACATGTTACATTGGTTATGCGCTCGTAGGTAGTAGTAGTAGTGCTTGCAGTGCAATAAGTAATCACAGTATTCACTGTCATAGTTATGCTATTACTCGTGGCAGTAGTTGGCGAAGCGCAAGAAAGGCTTGATGTCATAACACAACTTACTACTGAACCTGTTACTAAAGTAGTGGTGCTGTACGTAGCAGAGTTAGTGCCCACATTAGCGCCATTCACATTCCATTGGTAGGATGGTGTGCCGCCATTTGTTGGTGTTGCTGTAAAAGTAACGTTGGCACCTGTAGTGCTTGGATTAGCGCCTGATGTAATGGCTATGCTAACGCTTGGTGTTACTGCACCATTCACAGTAATTGTTATTCCATTGCTTGTTGCAGGATTGCCTGTTACACCAACAAGATTAGAAGTCATAACACAAGTAACCACACTGCCTGTTGCAAGAGTGCTTGAGCTATATGTTGCAGAGTTGGTGCCTACGTTGGCTCCATTTACTTTCCATTGGTAAGATGGAGCAGAGCCACCATTGGTAGGCGTTGCTGTGAACGTTAGTGTGCTGCCTGTGCAAGTTGGATTGGTGCCACTGGTAAGTGCAATTGATACGCCTGCAACGTTGCTGCATGGTGCTATCTGATAAGAGAATATGCGAGTGCGTGCAGCACTGGCGCCCGATGTGCCTCCCATGTATTCGCTGGTGCTCCAAAAAGTAACTCCATCAGGATCTAAACTCTGATGCGCGTAGTCGCCATTTCTATTAGTACCTGTTTGGTAACCAGTGCCAGGTTGCACCAACACTTCTGTTACCGGTAGGGTGCCCAGTGGGTCGCACGACCTGCGGCCAGTGTAGTATAGTCCAGGGTAAATGGCTGGGCTTGATTGCGATTTTAAATAGCTCAAACCAATTGAACCATTGTTGTCCATACAAATGCTGCCCATCCATCTGGTAGCTGCATCTGGAGTGTAGATTCCTTCTTGGTACATAGTCCACACACCAGTAGATTGATTTTGACGCAACTCGCACCACTTAATACTACGTTGTGTGTTACTGATTTTTACTGCCCAATTCAACACAACAGAGTTATAACCTGCCCATGATTTCCATTGTGCACGATACATGCATACACCACCAATACCATCTAATTTTTGGTTGGTACCGGGCTGGCTTATATCATTCCATTGTGCATTGTACGATGCATCGAATGCTGCGGTTGATACATTTGCGGCAAGTGTTATAGTAGCAGTAGGTGTAGCTGGTGTCCAGTTTACGGCCATGTTGTAAATGTTCACACGGTCAAAATAGCTAGCTCCCCATCCATTATCTGAATAAGAGAAAATAGGGCATGGTGTGCCAGCTGCTGGCAATGGACCATCGCCTGCATCGCCTGGCAAAGGAACAAAAAAGCCAGACTTAGGTGGCGAGTAGTTTACATACACCGAGCGCGCACCAGGTGTGCCTGCAAGCATAGCTGTTCTTTCAAATGCAAATACCTTTTGAGTAGTTTGGTTAGAAGTCATATAGTATCCATCTTGCCATACACAAAACTTAAGATAGTCTGGAAACTGTGGCGACACATAAGTATATGTGTAATAAGAACCCAAAGGGTTGTTGGTAGTAGATACTGCAATGTAAATTTTGTTGTCAGTGCTAGAGCCAAATTGTGCAAGAAACCAACGGTCAGCAGCTTTGTCATATAGCACAATAGGGTCGCCATTGTTAGCAGTAGCTGGCGTCCAAAGGTTGCCAAGTGTACCTGTCAACAATACAGCGCC
>JANOXJ010000162.1:0-2311 GCA_031418455.1 Flavobacteriales bacterium
GAGGCATTTTTTAAAGCCATGCAAAAACGAGCCGACAAGAAATAAAAAGCCCATGTATACTTTTGAAGAAATAGCAGAAATAGTGCATGGCGAAATTATTCTGAACGGCAACAAGCAGCCCATTAACAGGGTGTTGCTGGACAGCCGCAAACTATCGCAAGCAGGCGACTCCCTCTTTATAGCCATAAAAGGTCCAAGGCACAACAGCCATCAATACCTTGAGCAAGTATATGCGGCAGGTATTCGTGCATTTTTGGTAGAAGAAAGTATAGACCCAAAAATGCTACCGGGGGCCAATGTGCTAAAGGTAAAAAACAGCACACAGGCATTGCAACAGTTAGCTGCCAACCACCGCCTCAAGTATAAATGCCCTGTAGTAGGCATAACTGGCAGCAATGGCAAAACCATAGTAAAAGAATGGCTGAACACACTGCTTGCAGATGATTACAACATAGTGCGCAGCCCCAAAAGCTGGAACTCGCAAATAGGAGTGCCACTTTCGGTATTAAATATGGAATCGAGTCATACACTTGGTTTGTTTGAAGCAGGCATATCGCAGCCGGGCGAAATGGAGCAACTATCAAAAATAATTAAGCCTGACATAGGCATACTTACTTACATAGGAAGCGCGCACAGCGAAAACTTTTTGAGCCGCAGGCAGCTCATAGGCGAAAAACTAAACCTCTTTTCCAGCGCACACACCATACTCTGTCCTGATGATGGTGATGTGCTTCAACTACTATCTGCCTGGACTGAGAACAAAAAAATAGTAGTAATACCACAGAGCGAAAAAATAGTGGAGGTAGGCAATGACAATACAAGCAAAGCCTCATTTGTATGGAACAATAATGAGCTAACGTTTCACCTGCCATTTTCTGACAAAGCCTCTATAGAAAATACACTTACATGCATACACTGCATGCTGGAGCTAAACTACAATGCCAAAGAGATACAGGAACGACTAAGCCGACTGGCACCGCTGGAGATGCGCATGCAGCTGCTCACAGGCGATTCCAATAGCATTATAGTAAACGACTCATACAGCAACGATTTGCACTCGCTTGAAATAGCGCTCGACTTTTTGCAACAACATGCAGGCGGCAGAAAAAAAATTATAATTCTTTCTGACATTTTGCAAACGGGTTTAAGCGAAAACGAATTGCACAAGAGAGTACAAGAACTTTTGATTGCAAAAAATATTTGGCAGCTTGTGGGAGTGGGCACAAGCATGTGCAATAATAAAAATGCATACACCACCCCATCTGTTTTTTATACCACCACAGAGGAGCTGCTTCAGTCTGCCAATACCACCGATTTTGCCGATGCAGCAGTGCTAATAAAGGGCGCACGAAGTTTTAAATTCGAACGCATAGTGAGTTTGTTGCAAGAAAAAACACACGACACTGTGCTCGAAATAAATTTGAATGCACTGGCTCACAATCTCAATTATTATAAAAGCAAATTATTGCCCACTACCAAAGTAATGGTGATGGTAAAAGCATTTGGATATGGTAGTGGTGCATATGAAGTGGCCTCGCTGCTGGAGTTTAACAAGGTAGATTATTTGGCCGTAGCCTATACAGATGAGGGTGTGGCTTTGCGCAAGGCCGGTGTGTCGTTGCCCATAATGGTGCTCAATGCTGAGCAATCCAGTTTGCCAACACTTATTCGCTACAAACTGGAGCCCGAAATTTATTCGCTTCGCACTTTGCAGGCATTTTTAAAAGCGTTAGAAAACATACCATTAAAACAGCCATATCCTATTCACATAAAGTTAGACACAGGCATGCACCGCCTTGGTTTTGAGGCCGACCAACTTATGGAGCTATGTGCTAAAATCATAGTGTCTCCACAGATAAAAGTAGCCACCGTTTTTACACATTTAGCTGCTACTGACGAGAGCACGCATGATGCCTTTACGCTGCGCCAACTAGAAGAGTTTGAACACTTGTGCAAACAACTTAAGAAATCGATAAAGCAAACTTTTCTTATGCACGCGCTAAACACCGGAGGCATTTCGCGCTTTCCTAAACACCAAATGGATATGGTACGTCTAGGTGTGGGCCTGTATGGAATAGAAGTAAGTGCAGAGGACAAAGCACAACTACAAACGGTGGGCACTTTGCGCACAGTTATTTCTCAAATAAAAAATATAAATATTGGAGATAGCGTAGGCTACTCCAGAAAATTTGTAGCTACAAAAAAAATGCGCATTGCTACTATACCCGTAGGTTATGCAGACGGATTGAGACGTTCGCTAAGCAATGGTGTGGGCGAGGTGATTATTAACGGCAAGCACTGCCCCGTGGTA
>JANOXJ010000163.1:0-1692 GCA_031418455.1 Flavobacteriales bacterium
TGGGTCAAAAATACTCGCTTATAAACATAAAAAAAGTCCTGCCTTATTCATAGACAGGACTTTTTAAATGCTAGTATTATTATTCTATTCTAAACTATGGTTTAGAACAATAAGCCAATGTTGAATTCAATAAAATTGGTTTGTGCTTTTAAATCATAAAGCTTTGGTGTTTTATTAGAACCGGAACCTTCGTATACAGCAGCATCGCGGTCGTCTGTTATCACACCCTTATTGTTTAAAGCATTATTAAAGCCATTGTTGTAAGTAATGCCCGCAATAATAGAAGTAGAGCCAGCCAAGTTATACTCTATACCACCACCTATAATTAGCGATGTACGAAATAATCTGATATCGTCTTTTATGTCTTCATCTTCTCTGCTCACTGATTCCAATGTAGCATCTTCCCAACGGTCTTCTATAAGCACATCGCCTGTGGCCTGCTTTAGGTAGTCTACAGTGTCGTCACCCTTAGAGCGAATATTTAGGCCAAGTCCTAAACCAAACTGACCCCAATAGGTAATGTAGCCAATCTCGTTGGTTCGTAGTTTTAAGGTCAATGGTATTTCTACATACTGCAATTTGTAGTTGCGGTTTATTTTAGAAATAACATCTCTTGCTTCGTTTATAGAAGGAATTATTTCGCTTGTTTTTTGCAGGTAGCTCAGTTTGCCACCTGTGTTTATCACATTTACACCCGTCCCAAAGGCATAGTTATCGGTAAACTGCTTGTCTACCATAAGCGAAAATCCGAAACGGAAATTGTTGCCTTCATTGGTCATGTATTTGGCATCGGGTTTCATCCACGACACGTTGGGGTTGAGTTTAATGCCTATTTTCCAAATAGGGTCTTGCGCGTTCATAGCTAGGGTTGCGCATAATGCAATGGTAACTAAAATACTATTTTTCATTTTCTATGGTTTACTAAAGCTAAACTTGCAGCTTCTGTTTTTATAAAAATTTTATGTGGCCAAATCTAAATAAAATCATACCGCCTTTTACGGCCTTGTGCATCATCTTATTCATAAGTGGCTGTGCAGGCTGCGAGGGCGACAAACCTTTGCAAAAAGTGGAGCTAACCCCTGAGGCCAAAGAGCTTACCATTAAGTTTAAGCGCTTTGACAAAGACCTTTTTGGTGCCGATTTCTCTAACCCAACTGTTGCTTGCCAACAACTATACCACACTTATGGCTCGTTCTTTTGCAATTTTGTGGAAAACGACCTGAAACTGGCCGCCTGCCAATCAGATTCTGTAGGCCAGCTGCTTGTTCCGTTTGTGAAAAATGCCGATATGTTGGAAACACATAAAGAAATTCAAAAGGTATTTACTGATGAAAAAATATTTAATATATCTGCTGAATTGAGCATGGTGATACAGCGTTGGAATACCTTTTTTCCTGACAGTATAATACCCTGTGTGGTGTATTACCAAAGCGCCTGGAACAATAATATAGCACCGCTTGACTCAACCCTTGGCATAGCGCTGGACTGCTACCTGGGCGAAAAAAACAGCCTTACACAAAAGCTACATCCGGAAATGTTTCCTGCTTACCAAAAAGCAAATATGGATGCCAACTTTCTAGTAGCCGATGCTGCTAAAGGTTGGGTGGCAAGGCAAGCCAGGCATTACTACCAATCAAAAGACTTGTTGAACGAGCTAATTTTTTATGGCAAGCTGATGTATGTGGCTGAAGC
>JANOXJ010000164.1:0-22080 GCA_031418455.1 Flavobacteriales bacterium
AATGGTGTCATTCCATACTTTGCAGCCGTAAGGTCTGGAATAATTCATAGGTTCGAGGTTATTAAGATACAATTTGTTCCATGTTTGAGCTTGTGCTGTGAAACTAACTGTCAACAATATCAAAGCAATTATTTTTTTCATTTGAATAGGTTTTTAGAAAGGAGAGCCTGAGCAACCAGGCTCTCCTCCTTTATTTGCATGTTATTCTGTTGCTATCAATTTGTTTTCGGCTATGGTTTTTCCTTCACAACCTGCACCGTATCCAACCACGCACTTCCACTTACCCAATGCACCTGATACATGCCACTTGCATAGCCACTCATGTCTATTTGCATTTGATGTTGATTGCCAAAATTTGAAATAGGCAAACGCTGAATTTCTCTGCCTTGTGTGTCTGTAATTATGAGTTCCGATTGGCTAAAGTTTTTTTCTATGGTAGAAACTTTATCTACGTTCCACTCTATTGTACAAATGTCTTTTACAGGATTTGGAAACACGCTCATGCTATTTTCAAATCCTAGCACTATTTCAGTTACATCTATGTTTTGGCAACCAGGTTCTAGGCAGCCGTATTCGTCCACTTTTATTACCCATGCCTGATATTGTGGCGACAAGTCAAAGTCGTTGAGGTAGCCGCAAGCGACATAGCCACCATCGGGCGCAAGTTCAATATCATACAATTCGTTCCAATCGCCCACGAACATGGAAGTATCTGGCGAAAAGGTATAGTTCCTTCTCCAGAGCAAATTGCCATCTGCATCTGCTTTGGCAATGTATGAAAAGTGAAAGCCCACCATCGGTTCTGCAATTGGCCAAAAGGAGCTATTTTCAATACCTCCAACCATCACGAAACCATTGTCAGGTGATTGCAACATGTCATTATTATAATGATATACACCATAAATACTTGGATAATTTTTTTCCCAGATTATTTCTTGACCGTTTAAGTTGAGCTTGACAAGATGAAGTTTTCTGACTGAACTCATTATCCAAGGCTGCGGAGGATATTCATCACCAAACCCATAGCCGTAATTAAGCACCAGAGTGCTATCATTTACCAGTACAGATTGACACCATAGATCATCACGCTCATCTTCTGTAGGTGACTGAAAGGTCTTTTGCCACAGCACATTACCTAAACTGTCCAAGCGCAACACCACGGCATCATAGTCAAAAGCCTGTGTGCCTGTGAGGATGATGTCGCCATTGCTTAGTTCGTGGATGGAGCGCATTTGACCAAAGGATTTTTCAGTATTGACAATGAAATGATTAGTTTGAATTCCATTTTCATCTAGCTCGATCAAATCAACCTCCATTAAGTCATCCCCTATTTCACCATTGTTTTCAATAAGCGTTACTCCAACACACAGATGTGTGCCATCAGAGCGTGTAAGGCACTTGCTAATTGCCGAACCTGATGTGTCTGTATTTTCAGAATTGTATCTCCAAACACGTAAAAAGTTTGAGTTGTACATCTCAACCATTGCAAAGTGATTGCAATAATAACCAAACAAGTAATCTTGACCTATAGTATTGAAGGCATCAGGTATTCCAGAAGAAACGATAGTGTCTCCGAAGAAAATCGATGTTTCATTTAGCTCGTTTCCGGCAAAGTCAATACGTTTTCTTATCAATGAGTGTTCACCTGCATCACCATCCACTATGAATATTTCATAGCACTCCTCTTGTTCATTGATTAGAATATTGGAGCACTGACCATTGTCCCATGAAGCGGTTGGATAGATCTGATTGAAATAAACCATTTGCGCTGCACACGTTTGTGCAGCGCAAATGGTTGCGAAAAGATAAACTAGATTTTTCACTGTCTTATAATGAGTTTTTCTGATTGCATAACGTATCCCATGTCCACTATGTTGACCATATAAACCCCTGAAGCAAGCTGTCCAAGGTCTAATTGTTGCAAACCACTCTTGGTAGTTACAAGCATATCAGTCACTACCCTGCCTTGTGCATCGGTAATTCGTACAATGGCTTTGTTTGTAATGGGTGCCTCAACAAATTGTAAGACCACATAATCAGAAGCTGGATTGGGGCTTAGGCTTAGCCACTTTGATTCCTCTGTCTTCAATATTGCGTGACTATTATTCACTTGTGACGAGCGTAGTTGCGATTCTTCTGTGCCGAATAATGGTTCAGGCAATGCATAACCTGCTGCTACCAATAAACCAGCGGCTTTGGCAGAACTTATTGGGTTCAGTTCATTGAGATAAATGTTTGTGAGCCACTCAGTATCAGCTGTTGTCAAAGGAACAGATGCATCCAACTCGGCTTCGTGGTCCATAAGGTTCAACAAGTTTTGTAAATCTAATTTTTGGTTGTCACCTTCTGGCAACTCTGCGATCATGCTTTCATAGATGATGCGCGCTTCGGCCAATCTGCCCATGCCAGCATGGTGTCCTGCCAAATGGTATTTATTAAAAGGCCAAGTAGGGTCATCCAGTAAACTCAAAATAGCCTCATCCTTCTGCGTTGCATTCAATGCTTCATCAGCATGTATAGCTGATAGTTCATTGGCCAATGCACGATAATATTGCTTTACTGCTTGACCCATTTCCGAGCGCAAATCTTCTACCGTGCTTTTCCAATCGAGGCCACTGTTTACTAAAGTCATTTGCCATTCGCTCAGCGGTATAAGTCTGTTTTCTAACGATGATTTTACGGCTTCACTTTTGGCTGCCTGCGGATTGTTTTGCAAAATAAGGGTAAGCAGCATGGTGGGCAGTTCATATTCTTTTTGCACCGTTGCCACCAATGCCTCCTTGCTCAGGTTGGGCGATTTTTCTGACAACGAATAGTAGAGTTCTATCGCATCAGCATATTGTGCCATTGCCACTTCGTCCAGCACTGCCACAGTGTTACCGCCATCCAAAAGATTGTCATGCATTTCCTTGAGTGCCATATACAGCATCTGGCTGCTACCGGATGTGAGGTTTGAATATTGATTTGGGCAAAGATGCGCTTGCATGGTGCTAGCTGTAAATTCACTCATATCAGATTCAGCCGTATTGAAATTTTCTGTTGATCCGATATTTTGATAATGATAGGTATGGTCCTGTATAGTATTGTACATTTCTCTAATATCATCATTGTCGTTGGTGGGCATATAGCTCGTGAATTTGTTACCTGCACTAACGCCCGTGCTGCCCTGAAGTTTCACAATACCAAGTCCGGTGCTTGCCGGTGGACTGGCTGTGCCTCCAGCGGAGGTAGTCATATTATCCAATTTGTTGTTGTTGTAAATATTGCATTCGAACCTCATCCCTATTGTATTAGGTTCGGAAGTGCTTCTGTTTACTCCATAAAAAACAAGTCCATGACTTAGGTTAGTAAAAGTGTTTTTGTAAACGTTGTTATTTATTGCACCATTTCCATTGATAACCAAACCCACATGCGTAAGTTGGTCTATGTTGTTGGTGCCAATAAAGTCATTGCCCTCAATAATGTTTATGAAATGTGTGCCTTGAAAATAAGCACCGTATCTGCCGTAATATGTCAATGTGCCCGGGCCGATATAGGACTGAGAAGTATTGCAATTGGGCGTGGTAGTAAAATTATCAGGTAATTTTTGGAATGTGTTGTTTATTGTATAGCTCCGCAAGCCCGTAGAACCCTGACTGTAATATCCCCGATGGCACTTGAATGTGATGTTGTGCACGCGCATATCACCTATTCCAAAATTGCTTGTTCGGGTAGCGTGTATACCATAAGTAAATCCTTCTATGGTGTTACCGTTATTGCAAGTCGTTGTTAGCGGGTTATTGATATCGCATATAAACTCTATTTTTGAATTCACAAGTTCAACAGCTTTAAAATTGAGCATTGAAATTACTCTCTGTGGGTCGGTGTTTTTGATTAACACTCTTGCATATCTAACACCACTATTTGTGCTATGATATATTCTTGATGCAGGCCCTAGAGACAACCAATAGCTCTGATCCAAAAGAAAATTGGTATCTAAAATTCTGCTTTTTCGGATATAATTGCTGGAGGTGGTGGTAGGCTGAAAATTCAAATCTTGTCGGTTATTTATGAAATTACAATTGTCTCTTAACATAACCAACCCACCCCGGAGTGTTGTTGAAAAACTAGTGCCTACTCCATAGCCTTGTGCGCTAACGCCAATATAGGCGTTTTTGACATTACAAGCGCCTAATACGCATGTGCCATGTGGTGAGTTCAATGGACTTTCCACTTCTGGTTGTGTAGATATACCCTGCACCTCTATGCCACGCCAATAGCTTGGGCAAGCAGCATCGAAAGTGGAATTCTCGGATGAAAGGTTACCGTCAGGTAAAATCTTAATTCGTTTGTCGCTATGGAATAAAACAGTACTACTATTCACATTCCATGTCATGTTTGCATTTACAGTAACATCGCCCGTATACACTACAACCTGTCCAGAAAGATCAAATGCAGTTTGATTATTTACAGTGGTTGCCCCGAGAACCGTATAGCTTCCTATGGTGGGTAGCGCAATTGTGTGGTTATAGTTTTGTGAACATGCACCGTTTGAATAAGTGAAAATATAAGTACCGCTAATAACATTGGATGCAGTCATTCCAACCGAAGTAGTTGGCCCCGGCCAATTCCAACTGCCTGTTCCGCTCGGTATTAGCCCCGTATCGTTTACTATGGTAGCCAGTATTGATGGGTTTCCTGAGCAATAAAGAAAATCTGTGAAATTTACTTGAGGGGCCGTGCAATCCATATCCACGCCAATAATCGGAATATGATTGAGACAGCCGGAATTTGCTGTTACACTAATCTCATTGATAATTGAAGGATTGATAGCATTGGTAACATTAAGTTGCACATTGAGGGTAGAACCATTTTGATTTAATGTACCTGTTGGGAAAGTGTATGTATTACCAATCCAGCCGGGAACCGGTGTAAACGTCAAGCCAGCCGGTAAGTTTAATTGAATTGTTATTGGTACGGTATTACTACCGGTCCAGTCTGTTTCCACAAAAATACTTAAGGGAATTTGATAAAAACCGTTCCATGGCACAATAGGTCCGCTATTTCCTTGAATATTCAAAGTGGCGGAGATTGGATTGGAACTTATTGGGGTGATGAAAACGTCATCTAAAAAATAATAGGCTGTTTCCAACTCTAATCCTGAATGGTAAGTATTAGTTATGGGAGAAAAATATGCAGCATAAATATCACTTGTGGGTGCTGTAAATGTTTGAGTAATATGCGTCCATTGTTCTGGGATAGTATTATTATAGTTATACGTCCATGTAGTCGAACAGTTTGTGGCCGCTTGAAATCTGCCCCTATTAAATTGACATCCATTGGGTGCAGTAATATATTCAATGTAAGAGTTGCAGTCTGTATTGGCTGGTCCAACAAAATATCTTAAGTGAAAATTACTTTGGGCAGGATCGGGTAATGCTGTACCATCCGCATTTTCTAAAAAGCCGTGATTGCTAGTATAAAATTCCACAACATACATTTAGTTTTGAACAAGTGGGGGCTGATTATCTTCAACTCCACTTCCTGCTGATGAAACTTTTACTGCTTCGGAATATTCATTGTAATCCACATAATGCTGATTTGGAAAACAACTAAGTGTAGTACCAAATTCATGCAGGCCATCTCGTGTTATGAATCTTAAATAGTGATCATTTTCTTCATTCAATGCATCCCAGGGAACATCAGGGTTTCCATTAAATCCAAAACTATAGGTGCTATTCGGATCCACCAAAGTGTTGGATGTTATATAGTCTACACTGACATCTACACTTTGACTCAAAAGACCAATACAGGGATCAACTGGCAAGAAATTGCATCCGGCAGCCCCGTTCTGTAAAACCACACTATGTTCAACAGACCACCAATATTTATCATTGAACTTGTTAGGGGTCCTAATGCAAGAGCGATTTATTACAGGGGCTGTAATGTTGTTTGGTCCAGATGTGCATGCAAATCTTCTCGTATGGCCAAAATCTGCTCCTGTGGTGTATTCAAATTTTCCGGAGATACATCCGGAATTGCAAGGCTCTTCTAAATCTTGCGCAATAATATCTGGTTGTTCCGGTTCATTTGGTGAACCCTTTACTACGGTTTGATCATTAGCTCGGCTTGTAGCTTGTGATATAGCTAGATTAGGATATAAAAATATACATGTGAGCCAAATGTAAAAAAATCCCAGCCGTAAGTGGTGCGAATAGATTCTAATAGATACTTTTTACATAACATTTTTAGGTATTTGGTTAAACATTTAATGATTTACTTCCAAAAAACCTTCTTCGCTTTATGCTCTTATCAATCTGACCAACCTCTTTGTATAAAGTAAAAAAGGGCGAATTCCGAACTGCTTTCATTACTTCTAAGAAGGTACTTGGAATAGCCCGTTGAGACATAACTACAACAGATGGAACGCGCCCCTTGGGCGCGTCCGCTGTGTTATTTTCGTCTCCTATAAAATTTCTACGTTTTACTTAGAAGAAAACTCACGCAGATGCGTGTCCGATAAAATATTTTTTCAAATAGCAAAACAGTCCATTGACTATTTGTTGAATACAAGTGTAGGCGAAAAATGGATATTTAAGAATTTGCAATGAAAATATTTTTCCAATTCTTACAGCCCCAATACGCAGGCTAGTTTCAATATCCCCATTACATTCGCCCCTACCAAAAATAACTATGCGTCCAAAATTTCATTCATTAACCGTTAGCGACATAAGGCAAGAAACTAAAGACTGTGTTTCGGTAGCTTTTGCCGTGCCTGCGGAGTTTGCTGACAATTATAAATTTAAGCAAGGGCAATACTTAACCCTGCGCCAAACCATCAATGGTGAGGATGTGCGCAGGTCGTATTCTATATGCAGTGGTGTAAACGATGGTGAGCTGCGCGTGGCTATAAAGGCTGTAGATAATGGTGTGTTTTCCAATTGGGTTATTAATAACTTAAAGGTGGGGCAAGAAATGCAGGTAATGACTCCCATGGGGCATTTTACCTCTGAACTAAGCCCAGAGCAGAAAAAAAGTTATTTGCTGGTAGCGGCAGGCAGTGGCATTACACCCATTCTTTCCATAGCTAAAAGCGTGTTGGAGGTAGAAAAGGAAAGCGAAGTTACTTTGTTATTTGGCAATCGTTTGTTCCACAGCATCATATTTCGTGACGCTTTGGAAGACCTTAAGGACCGCTTTCTTGGTCGTTTTCGCCTCTTTCATATTCTTACTGGTGAGCCTAACGAGGTGGAATTATTGCATGGCCGCATAGACAAGGCCAAGCTGGAAGCTTTTAGCAAAACATTTGTAAGGCTAGATGAAATGGACGAAGTGTTTGTATGCGGCCCTGAGCCTATAATACACGCAGTGTCAGAGTTTATGGACGAAAAGGGTAAACCAAAAGAAAGGGTCCATTTCGAACTATTTGTGTCGCCCAACCAGGTAGTAATTAAAGAAGAAAAAAAACCGGAACCTAAGGTAATAGATACTTCCAAAAAGTGCGCTGTTACTGTAGTTTTTGACGGACAGGAAAGCAACTTTTTTATGCCCATGGATGGCACAGCTGTATTGGACGCAGCCCAGCAGCATGGCATGGACATACCTTTTAGCTGCAAGGGCGGCATGTGTATGACATGCAGGGCGCACGTTACAGAAGGCTCTGCCGACATGAAGGTAAACTACTCTTTAGAACCGGGCGAAGTAGAAATGGGCTATGTGCTCACCTGCCAAGCTGTCCCCACTTCCGAAACTATAGTGGTAGACTTCGACAGGCATTGATTATATAGCTTCTGTCTAACGCGATTAATTTGTCTATCTGATTTCATTTTCCATTAATGAAACCTGACAACCGACAGGGCAATCGGTCAATTTGGAATTGGAAATTGCCACATTGTGGTCCCTTCGGGGGAATTTGAATTGATTCCCTGCCATTTTTTCCCTTCATGTCAGTTTTTGTCCTCGTGGCACTATGGTTGACTTGCGGCTGCTCGTATGGCAGTTGGTATTGAAACAATGGCCATCATGTAAAATCAATAATATTAAGAAAACCAAAATTCAATGATGAGTAAAATTATAGGAATAGACCTAGGTACCACCAACAGCTGCGTGGCAGTAATGGAGGGCAACGAGCCTGTAGTAATCGCTAATAGCGAAGGCCGCAGAACTACCCCTTCGGTAGTAGCATTTGTAGAAGGTGGCGAGCGCAAAGTGGGCGACCCTGCTAAGCGTCAGGCTATTACCAACCCTACTAAAACCGTTTCTTCAATCAAGCGTTTTATGGGCAACAGTTTTGATGAGGTAACTAAAGAAGCTGCTCGTGTACCATACAGTGTAGTGAAGGGCGATGGCAACACACCACGTGTTAAAATTGACGACCGCATGTACACACCACAAGAAATTTCGGCTATGGTGCTTCAGAAAATGAAGAAAACAGCTGAAGAATATTTGGGCCATGAGGTAACAGAGGCAGTTATAACTGTGCCTGCTTACTTTAACGATGCACAGCGTCAGGCTACCAAAGAGGCAGGCGAAATAGCCGGTCTTACAGTAAAGCGTATTATAAACGAGCCTACAGCAGCTGCTTTGGCTTATGGTTTAGATAAGAAAATGCACGATGTGAAAATTGCAGTATTCGACTGCGGTGGTGGTACACATGACGTAAGCGTATTGGAACTGGGCGATGGCGTTTTCGAAGTTCTTTCTACTGATGGTGACACACACCTTGGTGGTGACGATTTTGACCAGGTAATTATTGACTGGTTGGTGCAGGAGTTTAAGACAGAAAACGGCAACCAGTTTGACCTTACTAAAGACCCAATGGCGCTACAGCGCTTGAAAGAGGGTGCTGAAAAGGCAAAAATTGAATTGTCATCTTCTACCTCTACAGAAATAAACTTGCCTTATATAATGCCTGTAGATGGCATACCAAAACACTTGGTGCGCACATTTACACGTGCTAAGTTTGAGCAATTGGCAGATTCATTGATACAGCGCACTATTGCACCATGCGAAAGCGCTTTGAAAAAAGCTGGTCTTTCTGTTAAAGACATCAACGAAGTAATATTAGTGGGTGGTTCTACACGTATACCTGCCATACAAGATGCAGTTAAGAAATTCTTTGGCAAAGAGCCTTCAAAAGGAGTAAACCCTGATGAAGTAGTAGCTATAGGCGCTGCTATACAAGGCGGTGTACTTACAGGCGAAGTAAAAGATGTATTGTTGTTAGACGTTACACCACTTTCATTGGGTATAGAAACTATGGGCGGAGTATTGACAAAGCTTATAGAAGCCAACACCACTATACCTACTAAAAAGAGCGAAACCTTTAGCACTGCCAGCGACAACCAGCCAAGTGTAGAAATACATGTATTGCAAGGCGAGCGCGCCATGGCCAAAGACAACCGCACTATAGGTCGCTTCCACTTAGATGGTATTCCACCATCGCCACGTGGTGTGCCTCAGATAGAAGTAATATTTGATATAGATGCCAACGGTATCATACACGTTACTGCTAAAGATAAGGCTACTGGCAAAGAGCAGAACATACGTATACAGGCATCATCTGGCCTAAGCAAAGAGGATATAGAGAAGATGAAGAAAGAGGCAGAAATAAATGCTGAATCTGACCGCAAAATGCGCGAAGAGGCAGATATGATAAACCAAGCCGACACTTTGATTTTCCAAACGGAAAAGAACTTGAAAGAGTTTGGCGACAAGCTACCTGCTGATAAGAAGACCGAAATTGAGTCTGCACTTATTGAGCTTAAAGCAGCCCATGCTGAAAAGGACCTGAATAGAATAAAACCAGCCATGGACAAATTGAACGAAGTGTTCCAGGCTGCCAGTCAGGACATGTACAATGCAGGCCAAAATGCAGGTGCCGCGGCAGATGCAGGTACTAACCAAGGTGGTGCCAATGCCGATGCAGAAGTGACTGACGTTGATTTTGAGGAAGTTAAGGAAGATAAGAAGTAAAATCACTATAGTGAATAACCCTAAAAAGCGGACTAATAAGTCCGCTTTTTTTTTGTTGCGAAAAGCAGTTCTTAAGTGTTTATTTGCCGACTGTTTTTTAATAATAATCAATAACAATTACTAACTATGCTAAAAGAGTTTAAAGATTTTCTAAATCGCGGTAACGTGATGGACCTGGCTGTCGGTGTTATCATCGGTGGTGCTTTCGGTAAAATTGTAGGTTCGTTGATCGACAACATCATTTCTCCTATCCTAGGAGTTATAATGGGTGGTGTTCAATTGAACGATGCTTTGCCATTAACATTGAAAGATGCCGTTATGGGCGCTGATGGAGTGGAAACTGCACCAGCACTTGTTATCAGATTAGGCGCTTTCGTTCAGTCATTGATTGATTTCGTTGCTATTGCATTCGTTATCTTTATGATTGTGAAGGCTATGAACAAAATGAAGAAGAAGCAAGAAGAGGCTCCAGCTGCTCCAGCACCTCCTCCAGCTCAAGAAGTTCTTCTTACAGAAATTCGCGATTTGTTGAAGAAATAATTATTTCTTTATCAAACCAAAAATTAGCACAAAGCCGCTTCGGAAAAATTCCGGGGCGGCTTTTGTCATTTTACAAACGGTAATGCACCAATCGATTTAGCCAATACTTTTGGCCAACAATCTTAGAACAATCATTATATGAAAAAACAATTCATTCTTGTTCAATTGCTATGCGTAGCAGCAATTTGCCAGGCACAACAAACCAACACCAATGTGCTTGAACATTTTAAAAACATGAACATGCGCAGCATTGGCCCTGCAGTTACCAGCGGGCGTGTAACGGCTATAGATGTGCAAGCGGGCAATGAGAATGTAATTTTTGCAGGAGCGGCCAGTGGTGGCTTGTGGAAGAGTGATAATGGCGGTGTGGAATGGACTCCGATTTTCGATAAGCAGGATGTAATAGGTATTGGTTCAGTAAAAATAGACCCAAACAATCCGGACATAATATGGGCCGGAACTGGTGAGGGCAATCCGCGCAACTCGCAAACCAGTGGCAATGGCATTTATAAAAGTATAGACGGAGGCCGCTCATGGAAAATGGCCGGTCTGCAACACACACATACCATACACCGCATATGCATAAGTCCAAAAAATGGTGACGTGGTATATGCCGGAGTGCATGGCAGCGCCTGGGGACCTACCAAAGAGCGCGGTGTATACAAGACCAATAATGGTGGCGAAACATGGGAAAAAATTCTTTTTGTAAACGATACTACCGGGTGTGCCGACTTAGTAATGGATCCACAAAATCCCAACAAACTTTTTGCAGCCATGTATCAGTATTGGCGCAAGCCCTGGTACTTTACCTCAGGCGGCAAGGGCAGTGGCCTGCACATGACACTGGATGGTGGCAAAACATGGACACAACTAACAGATAAAAATGGATTGCCAGAAGGTGAACTAGGCCGTATAGGCTTAGCCATAGCTCCTTCTAACCCTAAAATAGTTTATGCACTTATAGAAGCCAAACAAACTGGTTTGTATAAATCTATTGACGGAGGTTTTAACTGGTCGCTGGTTACTACAGAAAATGTAAACGACCGACCATTTTATTACCACGAATTATATGTAGACCCTAAAAATGAAAACCATCTTATATATCTCCATAGCACAGTAAGCGAAAGCATAGATGGTGGCAAAACTTGGAGCACATTGTTGCCCTATTATGGCGTGCATCCTGACCATCATTCTATGTGGTGGAGTCCTACTAATTCTAATTTCATTATAGAAGGTAATGACGGTGGTCTAAATATCTCACGCGATGGAGGCCGCTCTTGGAGTTTTGCAAGCAATTTGCCCTTGGGCCAGTTTTACCATATTAATTACGACATGGATATACCATACCATGTATACGGTGGCTTGCAGGACAATGGCTCGTGGAAAGGTGCTGCATACGTCTGGCACGGTGGCGGCATTCGCAACGAGGATTGGCAAGAGGTAATGTTTGGCGATGGGTTTGATGTTATGCCCTATACTAAAAATTCACGCTATGTATTTGCTATGTCGCAGGGTGGCGAACTAAGTAAAGTAGATTGCGAAACAGGCGAGTCGCAATACATTAAGCCTGTGCATCCGGAGGGCAAACCTCTAAGATTTCATTGGAACAGTGGGTTGGCCCAAGAGCCAGGTAACGATTGCGGAATTTATTTTGGGTCGCAATACCTGCACCATAGCACTGACTGTGGCATGAGCTGGCAAATAATATCGCCCGACTTATCTACCAATGATACCACTAAACTAAAGCAGGCAACTACTGGTGGACTAACTATAGACAATACATCGGCAGAGTTGCATTGCACCATACTGTGTATTGCACCCAGTGCCATAGACAAAAATGTAATTTGGGTTGGAACAGATGATGGCAACATACAGCTAACTAAAGATGGCGGTAAAACATGGACTAACTGCTCAGGCAAAATGCCTGGTATGCCCAAAGGAGCATGGGTGCCGCAAATAGTGGCTAGCACCTATAAGGCAGGCGAAGCTTTTGTTGTTGTAAATAATTACAGACAAAACGATTGGGCGCCATATCTCTATTACACAGCAGACTTTGGTGCCACATGGAAAAATCTGGTAGATCCAAAACGAGTAAATGGACATTGCTTAAGTGTGGTGCAAGATCCTGTTGAGTCTAAATTGTTTTTTCTTGGCACAGAGCATGGACTGTATGTATCATTCGATTTTGGAAATACCTGGAACAAGTGGACAAATAATTACCCAAGCGTAGCCACGCAAGATCTAAAAATCCATCCGCGCGAGAATGATTTGATCATAGGCACCTTCGGACGAGCAGTATGGATATTGGACAACATTACACCACTTAGAAAATTTGTGCAGGAAGGCACAGCAATGCTCGACAAAAAACTTGTTGCTATGCCATCGCCCGAAGCATACATGGCCAATTACTCGCAAGCAAAAGGGCAGCGTTTCCCGGCTGATGCACACTACTCAGGCGACAATAAAACCTCGGCTGCGTGCCTCAACTATTATTTTAAACCAGAAGAAAAGAAAAAGGAAACACCAGCTGCAGCAGTGGAAAAACCAAAAGATAAAAAAGGAAAGAAAGACAAAAAGGAAATAAAACCTGCTGACAAGCCTGAGGCAAAAACTGATGCGGTAAAAGAAGAAAAACCAAAAGCACCAAAGGATAAAAAAGTAACAGCATGGATAATGACCATGAATGGTGACACGCTGCGCACACTAAAGCAAGAACCTGATACTGGGCTTAATCAAATAAACTGGTATTTTGATACCAAAGGAGTGCAGTTTCCACAGCGCAGAGAGCGCAAGGAGGATGCTGATGAGCCGGGCAATGGATTCAGTGTAGGCCCAGGTACCTACAAGCTGGTGTATAAATTTAACGAACATAAAGACTCTACAACCATAAAGGTATTAGCAGACCCGCGCATGGAATGGAGCAAGGAGGCTGAAGCAAAACAAAAAGCGTTGAACGAGCGCATGAAGACAACTGTGAAGTTAGCCGATGATGGTATGGAACAACTTAAAACTGCAAAGAAAAATATCAATCTCGCTTTGGATGCACTTGTAAACGTGCCGGACAGCAGCAAGAAGGATATTACTGCCAAAGCGGACAGCCTGAAGAAAAGTATAGATGATTTAATGGGGCTTTATAATTTGCCTCAAGACGCTGCGGGTATACAAGATGAATCTCACTTGCTCAATAGTAAATTATATAATGCATACGGCTACATATCTTCTGGCACTGTGGTCCCAGCCCTTAATGCCGAAAGCGCAGTGAGCATAGCTGAAGCGGAAACCAGAAAGGTGGCGGATAAAATAAATACCTTCTTTGATAAGGATTATAAGCCATGGCAAGCCAAAGTGGAGCAGGTAAAGTATAGTTTGTTTAAGGAGATAAAAAAATTGTAACGAATATTAATTATTTGAAAATAATTTGTCAGATAGTACTCTGTTGCCTATTTGGGTTGCCTTTTAAAGCTCATGCCATGCAAGACACAGTTGCACGAGTAAAAACGGACGACATTTTTCTAATGACCTATTTGCTCTTGGTGGAGCAGCATAAAACAATTGATTCAATAGCTCTTCATTATCCATCATTAGGCGATGAAGTGATTAAGTTGGGTTATGATTTTGACTACCGTTTTGCCGATGCAATCAATAATATTTACGCGAGATCAAAAGAAATTTATAACCCGGATTCGCTCTTAATGTGGCGGGATTTTACGCTTGCGCTTGAGTTGGATTCATTGGCAAGTTTGCAGTTCATGGATTCGCTGCGTGGCAGAATTCAAGGCAATTTGAGAGAGCCTTGCAGAAGGGTTTTGCTTGCTTTTGAATATTCAGACAACAAGGCTGATGAATTTCTTGATGGTTTTGTAAACCAAAAGAATATATGCTTAAACGATAGCATATGTATTTCGTTTAGCTTACCGGATAGTTGGGAGCAAATGGCAATTGAAGATAGTTCATTACTAGTAGGCAAAAGTGGTTCCCTATATGGAAGTCATTTAGGCTTGGGCACAGAGCGAACAGCTGTGCTTATAAATTATGACAAGCATGCTAACAAATATGCTTCAGGCAAAAGTAAAATTAGAAAAGCTGCTTATGGAAAATTCGCGGCCCGTATTTATATGCGATATATGAAATCTAAATTAATTTCAAGCAAACGAATTGTGACGGATGCTTTACCAGGTATATCCATGCATTCGAAGAAGGAGATAATTTATGAAGGCAATAAATTTTATGAGTATCAAATATCTAATTTGTATGCATTTGAAAATTATTACATATGCATAAGTATTAGCAAGTTATATGCTCACCAATCAGATTTTAATATTAGATGGAATTCAATAGAACCGTTGTTTGAATTAATAGAAAAATCAATTCATTTTAGTTTTCAATAGCTCATAATGAACTTGATATTACCGCTCATCCCCACCAAACCTTAACCCAAACATGAGCTGCAAAGTTTGGTTGTAATTACCTTGTTCGTAATAGCTGTTTTTGTTTACTACAAGTGGGGCAGGCCGTGTAGGTATTATAGAGGTGGATGTGCTAAGTTCTATGTAAAATTTAGGACCTACCCAGGCAGTAAATGCACCCATAAGGCCTATGTCATAAGGCTTAAATTCCGGGCCCTGCGATGCCTCCGGTACTGTGTAGGTTAGTCCATTTGTTTTTACTTTTTGATTGAGCAATAGGCCTACAATGGGGCCTGCACTCCAGCTAAAATTGCCTTGCCTAATTAAAAACTTATGTTGAAATAAAATGGGCACATCTATATAATTTAGGTAATATCCAAATGAGTTAAAGTTGATAGTGTCACGTTTAGATCTGCTGCCTTTGTTTATATAGCGCATACTCATGCTTATGTTGTTTTTTTCAGACATGGGCACACCTACCCATGCACCCACGGAAAAACCTAGCTTATCCCAACCTCCTAAACCATCGCCACTAATTTGCGAAAAAACTGGGCCGCCTACCATGCCACCAATAAATTTTTTCTGTGCCTCAAGTTGTGCGCTAATCAATAATGCAATTAATACTATAAATATCCTCATCATTCTGTCAGTTTCTTTTTTATCACATTTAGTACCTCTCCATTATCGCCATTAGTTATAATAGCTACTAGCTCTATATGGTTGGCGTCCCATTCCGTATTCCAGTCTATGGTGTAGCTGCTTACAGTATTCGAGCCACTGGCGGGGTTGGTAGCCACCGTAAGGCCGGTAGCACCGCTTACACTTCCGCGCAGCATATGCATGTGCAGATAGTCAGGAATAAACTGAGGGTCCACTGCATAATTTAATTGGGGAGCAATTATTGAATCTTCTGCTATGAGCACTACAAGTTTGTACGAGCCTGCTGCGGCACCAAACCATTCTGTGCTTACATGCACATTTAAATGCGCATTAGCAGCAATGTATTCTGCTTCCATTTGCATATCTACTACTGGTGTTTGTGTCAGCTCATCTTCCACAGCACCTAGCCAGTTGCTGGGCGACAAATCATTGCTTGCTCCGCCAGCTCGGTTTACTCTGCCTGTTGGCAGCAGGTCGGTACCTATTTGAGTGAGTAAATAATATTCGCCTTCAGGAGTACGCCAGTCATCTACAAATTGGCCAAAGGGCTCCGCGAGCGAGCCGGCATGCACTGCTAATACTGCTACTTCGCTTTCATGTGCTTCAAGTATAGTTTTTGCTATAGCGTGTGCCGAAGGGCAATTGCCACAATCATGTCCGGTAAAATCTTCGAGCAACACTTTTTGTGTAGCTGCAGCAAGCGGAGTAAACGTGGGTGGTGCTCCATACAAATCATTTCTGTACGAACCTAAATCCACTACAGGGTTATCTATTTCGTTGCAAGATGCAAATAGCAGCATGCTGCTAAGGATTATATAAGCGTAAAAATTTTTTTTTTGAATTTTCATCTTCAAATTATTTTTTTTAATTACAATTAAAAACTACTTGTAAGAGTGAGTTCCACACCATTGCTTGCTGGCACTGCTCTGCACACACCACCTATGCAAAATATTCCTGCTCTGCGTTTGCCATAGCCCATGGTTATTCTGCTGGAGCCATTGGAGTAACCAATATTACCAAATAAATAATGCACACGCTTAATAGGATTGTTATTGCCGTAGTTGTATTGGTCTATTATGCTTATACTCCAGTGTGGCGAGTAGCTATATTCGGCCAGCACTGTAGCCCAATCGCCCTTGTCTTGTTTGGTGGTTAGCACTTGTAATTCTGTGCGAATACTTTTTTTAGGTGCCAGTTTGTATTGCACTTCGGCCACGCCTATGTTGGCATATACAATGCCTTTATAATCTTGTGTAACGGGTGTGGCCAGAGTATTAAATTCGAAGTAGTAATAGGTAAACGCAAGGTTCAAATCTTTATTCACTTTCTTTTTTATCTCCACGTTTATATCACGCACAAATTTTTGTTTGCCAAAAAAGTATGAGTTGGTTTTGTAACCCATTACAGTTTGGTCCAGCCCACTGTAGTTGGTAGTGTCCAAGCTATTTACAGCGGCCACATTTACCCCAATAAAGGTTCCGTATTTGCCACCTAGTTTGCTTTCTTTTTTAAAGGTGTAAAAGAATTCGCCACTTATACCACTTTCGCCATTGAGCACAGTGGCATACGGATACAGAGTGGCTGCCAAGTTGTAGGTGTGTTGCCTGGTTATGGCCGGCAAGTAGTTAATAGGTACATCAAATAGCAATGCATTTCTGCTGCTTCTAAAGGCCATGTTATCTATAAATTTTGCATTAAGCGAAACTCCAATACCTTTTGCACTGTAGCTGGTATTTATAAAAAGTGCTTTTCCTTTTTTATAGATAAAATGATTGTCTGCATTGGGGTCGTTTATTTTAGATACGTATTCACCATTTATTTGAAAATTGCCATACATAAGTTTAGCACGGCCTCCCGTAGCGGCCACGTTGTTTGGCAACAGCAGCACCTGGTTATCCTTTTCTATGGTCTCACCTGCTTCATATTTACTTACAAAACTTCCGCCCAGTGTTACTTTCAATTTTTGTGTGGAATCAAATACCGGCATCAGTTCATTCAAATTTATTTCTGCATCGGCACCGCGCACTATTCCATCACCATTTATAAGTCTATTGTTAAAGTCAAAGCGTTGTTGGCCGTATATTGCTTTTAAATAAATGCCTCGGTAGGGGTTGTACAACACACGCACACCATCCATAGCATTGTCTATACCCAGGTTAGGTTCCCAGTAGGTTCTAAAGGTCATTCCATTGCCAAATTGCTCATAGAAATTTCCTACAGTTATGTCCAATCCTTTGTTGTTATATCGTGCAAAGCGATTGCCTATGCCGGTGCCTTTAAATCTGCCCGGAAAACCAAGCACCGCATTTTCATAATGTTCAAAACGCACACCTGCGGTAAATGCACCGTAGTTATAGGTAAAGTTGCCATAAGCATTTAAAGCCGATTGGGCATCGGGCACTAGCGCTCCTATTATGCTGTCTTCATTGTATTGTTGAAATAGCATTTGAAAATTGCCGTGCAGTTGTCCCTTGGTTTCTGGGGTAGTTTGTGCTAAAGCATTTATGCTCATTATTGCACAAAGGGTTATGATGTATATGCGATTAAACTTCATAAAATGGTATTTGCAGAAATAAAAATTTTGAGTTAAAAGGCTTGCGCAATGTAGCCAACAAAAAACCCCAATAGCATGCTATTGAGGTTCTGATATTTTAAATAAATTGGAAGGCAATTGTTGCCTTAAGCATTACTTCTTCAATGCCAAAAGTTGCTCATGCACTTCCGACTCATCGCCAGCATTGTAACCAACGTGTTGCCACACTATGTTGCCTGCACCGTCCAGCAGAAAGGTGTGTGGCGGGCTGCTTACACCCATAGCTTGTGAGAAGGTCTTATTTACATCCAATAATATTTCATAATCCCACGACACTGAGTTTACGTAAGGTTTCACGCTATTCACTGTGCGTTGGTCATCTATAGTTATGGCATAAATTTTCACACCCGTTTCCTCTTTCCAGTCAGCATATAAATCAGCATAGGTATTCAATTCTTTTTTGCATGGGCTACACCAGGTGGCCCAAAAGCATATTAATACAGGCTTACCATCATTGGTTATAGTGCCGGTATCTACAATTTTGCCATTCATATCTGTTAGCTGAACACTAGGCAGGCTAGCTACATCAGCCGTATTGAATGATGTCATTAAAGGCAACAATGCCAATGCGAAAATAAATTTTTTCATTTTTAAAAATGCTTTTGGTTCTTGTATAAAAAGAGAATCAGCAACTCGGTAGACAATGATTGTACCAACCGGGTTGCTGATTCCTTTTTTTCTATAATTACTTAATTAAAAGTAATAAGAGGAAGATTATTTGTTCAATGTCACACGAAGTGTATTTACAACATCGTTGGTTTTAACGTTAACCATGTACAAACCGCTAGCAAGAGCAGTCATGTCCAATGATTGAGTGTAAGTACCTGTGTTTTGGTTGCCTATGTTTTGGAACATAACAATGTTGCCCAACATATCTATAACCTCTACTGATACTGCAGTGTTATTAGCCACTGAGTAGTTTATGTTCAGCATACCGTTAGATGGGTTAGGATAAGCTTTAATACCTGTAGAAACAGAAGTCTCATTTACACCTACTACAGAAGTTACGTTAGCGTTTCTGCTTTCAGTTGTTACATCATAAGAGCCATTGTAGTTATATATCATTGGCATAGAATTGCCGCTGCCATCAATACCATATACGTACATGTGACCGTCTATCGAGCCAGTGTATTGAGCGCCATGAAGACCATCGCCATAACCATCAGTAAAAGTGAAAATATAACATCCGCTGCTAGGTACAAAGTAATCCGCAACTGTTTGAGACTGATCAGCATTTGTGGCATAGCTTGGACTTGTTAATACTATATTACCATTATCGTCAGCAATAGTCCAGCTTACTTCTTCAGGCCAGTTGTCAAACAAAATGTCAACACGTAAGTGTGTGGTTGACTCTTGAGCACCTGCTACAGCAGTAGCAGTGTTATTAGTAGTGTTGCCATCAGCAGAAGTTATGGTAGCAACAAGATTGGTAGTGCCAGAAATATTTACGGTACCAACGTTTACGTTAGCAATTCCATAAGTAGCAAGGCTTCCAGTCCAGTTATAAGTAACAGGAGCAGTGCCGCCAGTTACAGTGATAGTTGCAGCAGTCAACGTTTCAGTGCCGAAGTTCTGAAGTTGTACTATTACATCGGCTGATGTGCAAGTGCTTGCAGCAGTCATGCTTACTATAGATGGGTCGTTAGTGACAGTAGCTGGTTGGCAAGCGTTAGCAGATATAAAAGCATAATGATCCTCAGTAGAAGCTTGTCCTGTTTCAGTAACTATTCTGCTTGGGCATATAGTGTATACTGTTGGAAAATATGATATCTGAAGAAGATCACTAATTGAAGCATCGTCTATGATAGGGTATGAAGTACCTGTAATCCAATCGCCTTGAGAAAAATCAGCGTAAGTTGTTCCTGTTGGAGAGTCGCCCTGCAATTGAGCTAAACCATTGGTTGATTCACCCTCTACGAAAAATACACGAACTTCATTAGTTCCCTCTGGGCCATAAAGTGTGTTCAAATCATCCAAAGCACCCGAGGTGTGATAACCCCAGCATGGTCCGCACCAGGCAGCTGATACATCTATTACCACAGCATAGCCTTGGTCTAATAGTTCATAAAGGTGCCACGAGTTGCCATCTAGGTCAACTCCTGTAAAATCAGGACATACAGAACCGCTTGGCAATTGAGCTGAAGCGCTGGTCACAGTAAGTGCAGTAAATAATGCGAGTAAAAATTTTTTCATGTTTTTTGTTGATTAATTAAAATTGATGGACGCGAATTTAAAATATCCAATTCAGTTCTTTTTGCCTTACTTACGTCAATTATGGTATTTCTAAACATTCGGAGAAGGTGGCCAAAAAATAAATGACGGTTTTTAGAAAACCAATAAGACCGTATTTTGGGAATTATTGTTAATAGCAATGTTCCCTAAATTTGACATTGTATTTTATTTAAAAGTCTAAAATGAAGAAAAAATTACTTTTTGCCCTAGCACTTCTAATTACTGCCAGTGTTGCATCTGCGCAAATAGTTACCTTTCAAACGCCTACCAATCTGGTAGCAGGCGCAACCGCTAATCCGGATGATGCCGAATTGGAGGCAACATGGATTGTGACCAATAACACGAGTAATACAATGGATATTCTATGCTCGGCTACAGTGCTTACATTAGTAGACGGTTCTAAGTACCAGTTTTGCTGGGGCACTTTGTGCTCTGCGTGGCTTGGTTACAATGGCAGCTTGCCAGACCCTGTAACACTTGCTCCTGGCGAGTCATCAGACTCTTTCCATATTAAATTCAGACACTACGAAAATGTGGGCCAAAGCACGGTTCGTTTTAACTGGATAGATGCCAACAGCCCTTCCAGCTCAGCAAGTTATGATGTTAATTTCTGTGTAGATACGGAGTGTGTAATTGGGGTAGAAGAGGTTAAGCAATCAGCAAATATTGCTCAGATTACACCTAATCCTGTGGTGACTACTGCAAACATTACTTATGATTTTGCCACCATGCCTAGCAACGGTAAGATTCAAATTCATAACATGGTAGGAAGTCTGGTAAAGGAAATAAACCTAAACGATAAATCTGGCTCGGTAGTTATTAAAGCGGCTGATTTCGAAAGCGGCATTTATTTCTGCAGCATCCAGTGCGATGGAAAAGTATTTGAAACCAAAAGATTGGTGATATCAAAATAACTAAGCGCTTGCACTCGCTTTACAAGAAAAGCCGCCTCCTTCTATAGAGGCGGCTTTTTTTTATTCAAAATATTAATAATGAAAATTGCTAACCACCGGAGAGGGCCAGGGTCACCATAATTACAGTAAAAAGCATGGCAGTGCCAAAGGAGCTAATGCCTTTGTCTACCACAAAAAACCGACTGTTTTGCTTGCCTTGGGGGGTTCTTCTGTAAATTTTGGCTGGCCTTACAGTTGTCCATGATTTTATGCCGCTTACATAAAATTGTTGCGTGCAATCTGTCCAACCGACAGAATCACTCGGCAAAAAATTTATGCAATGAGCAAATTCCTTAGGGGTATTTACCTCATCAAATTGTTGAGAGGCTGAATAATTTTTATCATAGTCCAAAGTCAATTTTAAAAATGAATTGAGATGAAACTTATTGAGCAATAGGGTTTGGTAGGAACACAATTCAACTATTGAATCAGGCGGGAATAAATTGGCATCCTTAAGTGGCTCATCCAGATATCTGGCATTTTTTAAAAAGTAGGCATTCACCGCCACGCTATCAATAATTTTAGAAGGCTCATAGTAGTAAAATGTATCGATACCAGCGGCAATAAAACTTTTTCTTAAATCGAGTAAAATGTCCTTGTTACTGAGGTTTGAAATGGAAGCCCTTAGTTTACCTCCTGAGCTCCATAAGTTGTAGCTAATGCGCAACGAGGAATCGGGTGTGTAGTAATTTGGAATATTTAATGCTGCATCTTCCCACTCGGTTTCTACCACCTGATATTT
>JANOXJ010000165.1:0-6033 GCA_031418455.1 Flavobacteriales bacterium
TTGGCAGGTAAATTTGCTTTTCAAATGCACTTTATAGGCCCTATTCCGCCTAGTAAGAAAATACAATCTGCCCAAGTAACATATCATGGGCAAATAACCAATAAGAGCGAGATTCAAAAAATATTGGATACATGCCAGGTGCTCGTAACACCCTCGCACAGCGAGGGAATGCCCAATGTAATAATGGAAGGAATGGCCCGTGGCCTGGCTGTATTGGCTACCGATGTAGGCGCTGTGCCGGTAGTGGTAAGCGAGGCCAATGGATGGTTATTGCCTCCTCGCAACCAAGCTATGCTTAAGCAAACAGTGGAGGCCATTTGCACTGCGAATTATGAGGATATTCAGGCAAAAAGGCTGACTTCTTTAGTAAAGATAAAAGAGTTCTATTGGGAGAATATTGCTAAAAAGACATCTGAGGCTATTAAAGTGTTGTTAGATAAGAGATAAAAACTTTAGGTTTGCACCGTGTCTAATCTGCCTTCTAAAGTTTATTTCCCTGGTCTTAATGGGCTTAGGTTTTTGGCTGCGCTTGCTGTGGTAATAACCCACGTGGAGCTTAGCAAGAAGCTTTTGGGCCATGGCGAGGGCTTATGGATGGACGCATCTGAAAGAATTGTCACTAATGCCTGGGATGCTATTTGGAGCGGTGCTATAAGGTGGCAGACACCATTTGTGTCGGCAGCAGGGCCGCATGGCGTGGTCTTTTTCTTTGTATTAAGTGGCTTTCTAATCACTTATTTGCTCCTGGAGGAAAAAAAAGTATCGGGTACAATTGCTATCAAGAAGTTTTATATAAGGCGTGTGCTGCGCATTTGGCCGCTTTATTACCTTATTGTAATATTAGGATTCTTTGTTCTGCCGCATTTAGGCTGGTGGGACATACCTAAGCAAGAGGAGTTTTTTATGCAGCATTTTGTAGTCAATCTTTTGTGCTATTTATTTCTATTGCCCAATTTGGCCATGTCTATGTATGATCGCTCTGCACCTAATGTGGGCCAGGCCTGGAGTATAGGCGTGGAGGAGCAGTTCTACATTATTTGGCCATTGCTCATGAAGTTTTTTAAGAATACCTGGGCTATGATGATGGTGTTTTTTATAACTATTTTGGCTATCAAAGCAGCATTTGTTTTGTTCTCCAATCCATTAAATCCCACCGCACAAATTGTTGGGCGCTTTTTAGCCACTACAAAAATCGAGTCTATGGCATTTGGTGGTTTAGGTGCTTATTCGCTTTATTTCAAAAAGGAATATTTACTCACTATTGTATTTTCCTTGCCGGCACAGATTTTCGCATTTGTAAGTGTTCCATTGGTTGTATTGTTTATTCCTGTTGGTTTTATTACTGTTGCACACTTGGCTTATGGGGTTTCTTTTCTCATTATTATTCTCAATGTGGCGGCCAATCCCAATAGCCTTTTGCGCTTCAAAGGCAGGGTTATTGACTACCTTGGTAAAATATCTTATGGTATATACATGTATCATTTAATGTGTATTACCTTCACATTATATGCGCTTGATGCTATTTTTGGCTTCGCTCAAAAGTTAACGGTGCTTGAGAGTGCTATGGTTTATGTAGTTTCACTTGCATTTACCATAACTATTGCATCGCTCAGTTACGAGTATATTGAAAAACGATTTATAAAACGAAAAAAGAAATTTACCACTGTTGTGAGTGGTGAAGATGCCAAGGAATAAGAACGAATGTTTAGGTATTTTACCATAGGGGCCATATTTGTAAGTATATACTCTTTCTCGTATATCTTCACTCGTGATCCGTTTGAGTTCTATTTGAGCTACCTCATTTTCATGTTCTATTTCCCTGTGTTTTTTGTGAAGTTTGGTGTGCCTAAATGGCCTATATTGGTTTTCCTTCCGCTGTTTATTGCAGGTATTATTTATTGCCAAATTGGGCTGAATACTTACCAGCAATTCTTTAAAATTTTCATTGGGTTTTTTGCCTCATGCCTTTTCTACCACTATGTGGTGCAGCTGTTTAATTATGATATGAAGCTGTTGTTCAAGTACTACATGAAGTCCGCATACATAGTGTCTATCATTGGTCTTATACAAATTACTTCTTTTCTTGTTGGTTTTAGATATGGCTACGATTTTCACTGGGCCTTTAATAAATGGAGTTTAACACTTGGTGGTTTTGGAATACGCATAAATGCTGTATTCTCAGAACCTGCCTACTATGCTGCTACAATAGCTCCTGCATTTTTCGTTGCCGTATATAACCTTATTAAGCGCAATCAATTGTTCGTTTCGCGCGTACAGAGCTATATTATTGTTGCTGCATACCTTACCACATTCTCCAGCCTAGGTATATTGGCGGTATTCTTTACCATAATTTTTCTGCTCATCAATTTAGGTTTCTTGCGATACTCGTTAATAATGATTCCAGCGCTATTCCTATCTGCAAATTATGCCTATAAAAATGTACCGGAGTTTCGCGACAGATGGGATGGAACTATAGAAATATATACAACTGATAATATTTATTCGTATGACATTCATGGCAGTAGTTTCGTGTTGTACAATAACTCATACGTAGCCTGGCAAAATTTTATTCGAAACCCAGTTTTTGGCACTGGGCTTGGCTCCCACGCTGTAGCATTCGAAAAATATTCACTTACACATGAAGTAGGTGCCGTGCAAATTGACTTTAACAAGGCAGACGCCAACTCAATGCTGCTGCGCCTTATGTCGGAAGCTGGACTTTATGGAATGCTCATTATGCTGGGGCTTCTATTTAGAAGTTGGATTTTTAAATGGAATTCAGCCGATAATGAATATTGGGTGATGTCCAATGCCTTGGCACTTATTATCTTAATTTATCTTATCCGGCAAGGCCACTATTTTATTAATGGATTTCCTTTCTTCATTTGGTTGCATTTTTATACTTCGGCTGAGAATAAGCGAGTAATCAAGGAAAATGCATTAAAAGAGAATAACAACGAAGTAGCAATGGAGCCTTCTTCAGAAGATGCTATTGCTGCCAATGCACTACCGCTAACTTAGGTTCTAAAACCAGGCGGTTTGTCTTAATTGCTGGGCCGTTTTATTCTCAATTATACGTTATTTATATAAGTGCTATTTGCATACTTTTGAAATTCCTTACTATCTGTGCATTTTGCAACTTATGTCTCATTCTAAACGCATTCTTATTTTATATAGAGAATTGGCAGGATATACTGTTCAATGCATCAATCATTTGTGTGAGGTGTATGATGCTAAAGTGGATGTGGTAGCATTTCCAATCAATTCTGATGCTCCATTCCAATTTCAATTTTCTCAAAATGTGACTTTGGAAAGTAGAACCAATCACACAGAAATTTCGTTATTGCAGAAAGTTGAAAAAACGAAATACGACCTCATTTTTGTGGGCGGATGGAGCGATACGGCATATTTGAATTGCGCTAAAAAGGCGAAAGAAACCAAATGTGTATTGGCATTTGATACTTGGTGGCTGGGCAATTTGAAACAACAACTGGCTGTTCTATTTGCTCGATTTTTTATTACCCCACACTTTCAGTATGCCTTTGTTCCCGGAGCTGAGCAGAGAGCTCTTGGTCTTAAAATGGGTTTTAGAAATGAACAAATAGTAGATGGAGTTTACTCATGCGATGTGCCCAGATTTGCTAAAATCAGCGAACTAAATAAAAGTAATTTTGATAGCGATGTAAAAAACCTGATGTATGTGGGGCGTTATTCTTCAGAAAAATTTATTGAAGAATTACAAATGGTTTTTTTAGAACTATGGCATGAAGGGTACAAGCAATGGAACTTAATTTGCGCAGGCACTGGAGCACTTTACGAAAAAAGAATTCAGCATGCTGCCATAAAGCATCTGGGTTTTTTACAGCCAGAAAGTCTTTTTGAAGAAATGGAACATTGCGTTGCATTTGCATTGCCAAGCACCTTTGAACCCTGGGGTGTGGTAGTGCACGAGTTTGCAGCCGCGGGCGTTCCTATGGTGCTTTCATCCAGTGTGGGTGCAAAAGGTGCTTTTTTAGAGGAAAATAAAAATGGATATGTCTTTGAAAGCACTAACACCGCAGATTTGAAAGTAAAACTTAAATTGCTCTTCTCGCAATCGAATGAAAATTTGCGGAACATGGGCCAGCATAGCCATGTGCTAGCGCAAAAAATTTCTCCTGATACGTGGGCCAAAAGTTTATTAAATATGATTGAATAGCACCATGGCAAAAATTTTAGTTACCGGTGGGGCAGGATTTATACCTGGTGCCATGGCCGCAAGGCTCGCCACAAATCCTGACGATACCATTGTTATAGTGGACAATTTAGAAACAGGCTCGTTGAAAAAAGTGCCCGTATCACCTTACAAGAATATTCACTTCATAAAAGGTGATGTAAATGATTTTAAAGACATTTCAAGTGTCTTTTTTGCATGGCATTTTGATGTAGTGTTTCATTATGCTGCATTGGTGGGTGTGGAACGCACATTAGCAAATCCTGTTAAGGTGCTGAATGACATAGAAGGAATTAAAAACATACTCAACCTATCAAAAAATACGGGTGTGAAACGTGTTTTTTACAGCAGCAGCAGCGAGGTATATGGCGAGCCTGTTCAAATACCTCAAAACGAACATACCACGCCACTTAACTCAAGACTGCCATACGCCATAGTGAAAAATGTAGGCGAAGCGTTTCTCAAATCCTATCATGCAGAATATGGATTGGATTATACCATCTTTCGTTTTTTCAATACCTATGGTTCTATGCAAAGCGATGATTTTGTAATTTCAAAATTCATTAAAGCCGCTTTGAAGAATGAGAACATAACCATATATGGCGATGGCCTCCAGTCCAGAACTTTTTGCTTTATAGATGATAATACTGAGTGCTGCGAAAAAATTTACAGAAATAATTTGCATGTAAATGATGTAATAAATGTGGGCAGCGATGTGGAAACCAACATAGTGGAACTGGCTAGCCTAATTATTAAACTTTGCGATTCTAAATCACACATTGTTCATTTGCCACCATTGGCAGAAGGCGATATGACCAGAAGAAGACCTGATATAGATAAAATGAATAAGGTGCTAAATAGAGATTTGACTTCGTTAGAAGAAGGCATAGGTAAAATTTTGAAAGACTGGAGAAAATAAAAATATGTGTGGAATAGTAGGAATATTTGGACTAAGAGATAAAGCAAAGTCGTTAGAACTAACGACTACAATGTGCGATTTAATAAAGCATCGGGGACCCGATGCACAAGGCGTTTGGCAAAACGATACTGTAACTCTTGGTCATAGAAGACTTAGCATTATAGATGTTTCTGAAGCCGGCAACCAACCGTTTTTTTCGCATGACAAAAAATTGGCAATAATATTTAATGGTGAAATTTATAATTATCTGGAACTTAAAAATGAGTTGTCAGAATTCACCACATTTTATACTCAAACTGATACAGAAGTAATTCTTGCAGCATACCAAAAATGGGGCATACATTGTGTAGAGCGTTTTTTTGGAATGTTCGGGTTTGCCTTGTGGGACATTGATTTGCAAAAACTATATATAGTGCGAGACAGGTTGGGCATTAAGCCAATCTATTATAGCATAAAAGGTAGTACGGTCATTTTTGCTTCGGAAATTAGGCCTATACTTTCCACAGGAATGGTGGAGAAAAAAATAGGAAGGGCAGCACTAGAAGATTATCTCCGCTATCAAACAGTGCATGCACCCAATACGATAGTTGACGATGTGAAAATGCTAATGCCGGGTCACATAATGGAGTTAAGTGAACATGGTATAACACAAACAAAATTTTGGAGTGTTGTGGCCAATGCGAACCAGGAATCTAAACATCATGATGCTGATACGGTAAAAAAGAATGTGTGCGAAATACTGCAATCTGCAGTAGATATTAGAATGAGGGCCGATGTGCCTTTTGGTGCTTTTCTTTCCGGTGGTATAGATAGCAGCGCAGTAGTGGGTCTTATGAGCAATACATCCAGCCATAAGGTAAAAACCTTTGCTGTTACATTTTACGAAAAGGAATTTGACGAG
>JANOXJ010000166.1:0-2950 GCA_031418455.1 Flavobacteriales bacterium
GGTTTTATAGCTATGGACGAAGACACAAGTATTGTAAAAAATCTTTATACCTTCTCTCGTTTTTATCATCACGAAAGTTGTGGCCAATGCTCGCCATGTCGCGAGGGCACCGGCTGGATGGAAAAAATTCTGCATAAAATACTTGATGGCAAAGGCACCCTTGCCGATGTGGATTTGCTATGGGACATACAAAGCAAAATAGAAGGCAAAACTATTTGCCCATTGGGCGAAGCAGCTGCATGGCCTGTTGCTGCAGCTATCCGTCATTTTAGAAAAGAATTTGAAGAGTATGTTACTCGCCCATCATCTATTAAAGATGTAAAGCATTATTACCGTTTGAACAATTTAGTAGAAGCATAAAACAAACGTGAATAAACACTCGTTCATATTAATTATAGCACTTTGCATAACCGGCATGCAAACCCACGCTCAGTGGTTTGAAACAGCACCTCGCAAGGGAGCTATATATGGCGGCTGGGGTTGGAACAGAGCATCTTTCACTAATAGCGATATCACATTTAAAGGCGATGATTACAACTTCACATTGTTAGATGTAAAGGCAAAGGACAGACAAACAAAGTTCAATGCAGAAACCTATTTTGGTTTAACCACCATGACCATACCGCAAACCAATATGCGGTTCGGTTATTTTCTAACTGACCACATAGCCATAACAGGTGGAGTGGATCACATGAAATATGTGATGATACAAAACCAAACCGTAAACATAGAAGGACACATAGACGATACGCTGTATAGCAATCAAATTCAAAACAATCAGATAAAGCTTACAAGTGATTTTCTAACCTTTGAACATACCGATGGGCTTAACTACATCAACGCTGAAATAGAATATTTTCAAAGCATATATTCTTCGCCACGCTTTCAAGTAAGCGCTTTGGGCGGTGCTGGCTTAGGCGCACTAATGCCTAAAAGCAATGTAAAACTTATGGGCTATCCGCGCAACGATGAATTCCATTTTGCAGGCTATGGCTGTAGTGCCAAATTGGCCATGGAGTTTTTATTTTGGAAACATTTTTTTATACGATTTGAATACAAAACAGGATTTATAAATATGCCGGACATTGTTACCAGAAAAGCAAGTATTGACGATAGAGCATCACAACATTTCTTTTTTGCACAGCGCAATGGCCTATTTGGATTTGCATTTCCACTTAATAAAAAAAGCAGTAAATAATTCAGATACCGAAAATTGAACAAACTTGAACAAAATATGGAAGCTATTCATGACCTGTGTGTAAAGCACAAAGTGAAGGAGCTGTATGCTTTTGGGTCTGTGTTAGATGATAAAAAATTCAATGAGGAAAGCGATGTGGATTTATTAGTAGAGTTTGAAGAAATAGAAGACCCATTGATTGCAGGTGAAAATTATTGGAATATTTTAGAGTCATTGGAGAACGTTTTTAAACGACATGTGGACTTAGTTTCGAGCCGATATTTAAGAAATCGCTTTTTTATTAAACGTATACAGGCAACCAAAAAACTCTTGTATGCCGCATGAATGAAAAAGCTATCATGAATCTTGAGCTAGTACTTATCTCTATTGAAATTATTGAGTCGCATTTAGGTGCAACAAAAAATTTTAAAGAGTATGAAAACAATCTTGTATTACAAGACGCTGTAAGTTTAAGACTCGCTGCAATTGGAGAAGCAACTAGGTCGTTTACTTTAATTGAACCAAATATTTCCTTAACCAATTCAAGAGCAATAATTGGATTAAGGAACAGAATAGTGCATGCTTATGACAGTGTAGAACATTCTTCGATTTGGAAAATATTAATTAACGATTTGCCAAAACTCAAACAAGAAGTAGAAACACTTTTGAATAATAACAACGAAACGAAATAGCCCAATGGCAAAAGTTACCATAGACGGAATAAGTATAGATGTGCCAGATGGCACCACCATACTCAATGCAGCACGCATGATAGGGGGCGACATAGTGCCACCTGCTATGTGCTACTATACCAAATTAAAAACCAGTGGTGGCTATTGCCGCACATGCATAGTAAATGTAACTAAGGGCAGCGACAAAGACCCGCGCCCAATGCCAAAGCCTGTGCCCTCTTGCCGCCAAACGGTAATGGACGGTATGGAAGTGCAAAACATTACTTCGCCAGCCGTGCTGGAAGCACGTGCAGGTGTAGTGGAATTTTTGCTAATAAACCATCCACTTGATTGCCCTGTGTGCGACCAGGCAGGTGAGTGCGACTTGCAAAACTTAGCTTATGAAAATGGTAAGGCTGGAACACGTTACGAATTTGAGCGAAGAGAATTTGAAAAGATAGATATAGGCAGCAAAGTGCAGCTTCATATGAACCGTTGCATACTATGTTACCGTTGTGTAAAAGTGGCCGACCAGATAACAGACGGTCGTGTGCACGGTGTTATTAGCCGTGGCGACTCCAGCGAAATATCTACTTACATAGAAAATGTAATAGAAAATGATATGAGCGGTAATGTGATAGATGTGTGCCCTGTGGGTGCGCTTACTGACAAAACATTCCGTTTTAAAAGCCGTGTATGGTACACCAAGCCTGTAGATGCACACCGCGACTGCCCAACATGTGCAGGCAAAGTGCGACTATGGTACAAAGGTGAAGAAGTGCTGCGTGTAACAGGCCGCAAAGACCAATATGGCGAGGTGAGTGAGTGGATATGTAACACTTGCCGATTTGACAAAAAACAAACAAGCGACTGGACCATAGAAGGCCCTTCGCATGTGGACAGAGGCTCAGTTATTTCTGCCAACCACTACGAAAGTTTGCGCGCACTAAAAGCAACTATAGAGCGCCAAAAAAAGGCAGCGGTAGACGGCCACAAACGAGCCTTGGGACATGGCGCACTTGACCCTAACAACACTTAATTAAACTAATTGGAGCTATGCAAAAAGTGCTTAATAACAATATGTATAAAAAGCTATTTGCAT
>JANOXJ010000167.1:0-5852 GCA_031418455.1 Flavobacteriales bacterium
GCCCACACCTTAGTGCCCTCGCTGCAGTTAGCACATATATCAATCTCGCTGCGCGATTTAAACAGTTGTGTTCTAAAACTCTTGTAGGCATTGTTGTTCCACACTTCTTTCAAGGTATTCTTTTTTAAATCGCCCAGTTGGTGCGTGGCATCTTTATCAAAACAACATGGCACTACCAAACCGTCCCAGGTAATAATACATCCGCTCCACATGCGCCAGCAGTGATTGTCTAGCGCATTTTTAATAGCATAAGTACCGTCACTCTTTCTCATGTATCTGCTATACTTTTCGTTGAGAGGAATTAGTTCATTGCCGTTTTGATAGTTATACACTTGTGCTGTTTTAAAGCGCACTTCATCCACGCCAAATTCTTTAGCTAAGCCCAGCACATCATTTATCTGATGCTCGTTTGGGCGCACTACTAAAAACTGAAAAATAAGAAAAGGGGTTTTGGATTTTAATTCCTTTTTCCACTTCACAACATTGCGTGTGCCCTCCAATACTTTGTCCAGCTTGCCATGTATTCTATATTGCTCATACACCTCTTGGGTAGTGCCATCTATAGATATTATAAGCCTGTCAAGTCCTGAAAGCACAGTTTGCTTTGCTAACTCATCGTGCAAAAAATGTGCATTGGTGCTGGTGCTTGTGTACACCCCTTTTTGCGAAGCCGACTTTACCAACTCCAAAAATTTAGGATGAATAAATGGCTCGCCTTGAAAATAAAAATTGATATAAGTAACATAAGCAGCCATGTTGGTAAGCCATTGCTCAAAATTATCTTGCGACAAATTGCCCGTATTGCGCGAAAACATTTTGAGTCCGCTAGGACACTCCGGACAACCCAAATTGCATGCAGTAGTTGGCTCTATGCTAACACTTACAGGCAAGCCACGGTGCACAGCAGACTTGGTTATTTTGCTTATGTGGTAAGAAGCAAAAACCACTGCAGCATTCATCACCTTTCTAAAGGTAAGTTTTTTCAGAAAAAATATAGAATCTATGTAAGCTGCGCGTGTCATGTGCAGTGCAAATGTAACTTGCGCTAATTTTATAGCGTCATTAATTCAATTCATTGCTTTCGCTTTATGCCATTAAAACATCTTGTCGCACTTTTCATTGCCTTAGTATATGGTTGTCCGGCCCTGCAGGCGCAGCTTAGCGGCCGTGTAACCGATGCGGATACGAAAGAGCCACTGGCATTTGTAGCTATAGTAGAAAAAGGTACTACCAATGGTTGCTATACTGATATAGATGGGTATTATCATTTTCAACCTGCCAACACCACTACCGTATTTGTGTTTAGCTATGTGGGATACCAGGAAATAGAAAGAGGCATATACGGTAATGGCAACGACACACTGAACATAGCCATGCGCAAGAATGCCAACACTACGGCAGAAGTAATAATACTACCCGGCATAAATCCGGCAGAGAGAATAATAAAAGCAGCTATAAACAACAAGAAACAAAATGACCCCGAAAGCGATATTGCTTTTATATATGATAGCTATAACAAATTAGTATTTGGCACCAAGCTCGACTCTGTCTTGCTCAACAATCCAGATTCATTGGCTTTGCAGGACACTTCCACCATAGCCATGTACGACTTTTTCAATAAGCAATATTTATTCCTTATGGAAAGTATAGCTACCCGAAAATATTTGCCCCCCAACCACAGTGAAGAAACAATTATAGCCAACCGAGTGAGTGGATTAAAGAACACAGATTTTTTCCTACTTGCTACACAACTGCAAAGCTTTTCTTTTTATGGCGAAACAGTGCAGATACTAGGCACCTCCTACATGAGTCCTTTGGCAGACGGGGCTATTAAGAAATATTTATTCATTCTGGAAGACACCACCTTTATTGACAACGACACGGTGTTTACCGTCTCTTTTAGACCGCGCAAAAACAAAAAATTCGATGGATTAAAAGGACAACTTTTTATTAACTCAAATAAGTATGCATTGCAAAATGTAATAGCCGAACCAAACGAAACAACAAGCCTTTACATACATATACAGCAGCAATATGAACTAGTAGACCAGCGCAAATGGTTTCCTATGCAGCTCAACTCCTATTTCACTTTTCCGCGGGCCCTTATCAACGAGCAGCCTATGACAGGCGAAGGCAAATCTTATATCAAAAATTTAAAATTAGACCCACCACTTACGCGAAAAGAATTTACACCCGTAACATTATTGATGGGAAAAAATGCCGGCAACCAACCTGATTCCATTTGGAATAAATACAGAGACCGACCACTGGATACTAAAGAAACCACAACGTATCATACAGTAGACAGCATAGGCAAGGCAGAAAATATAGATGCACAAATTAAACTTTTAGAAAGTCTTACCACAGGACTTATTCCAATGGGACCTGTAAGTTTTGAATTAGCAAGGCTCTTGCGTTTCAACAATTACGAAGGTTATAGACTGGGGGCTGGCTTGCGCACCAACAATAGGCTGAGCGAGACTTTTGACATGGGTGCCTATTATGCCTATGGGTTTAAAGACAAACACAGCAAATATGGTGGTGATATAAAACTGCATCTTTACAAGAAAAGAAATGCATGGACCAAACTTCTGTATGAAAATGATGTGATGGAAACTGCCGGCAATCAATTTACCAAACCCACCGATGGATTTTTATCGCAAAGCATTTACCCCTTCTTTGTGTCGCGCATGGACCGAAGAGAAAAACTGGAAGCGCAAATAAACGGCCGTCTAATGGGAAATTTAAGTGTGCTGGCATTTGCCAATACGCAAATGGTAAAATCGTTTGACCACTATCAGCACAACTTCACTACTGAAGAAAATGTAAAACTGTTCACCTCTAATTTCAACATTACTGAAATAGGATTAACCCTGCGCTATGCACCGGGCGAAAAACTTGTAAGAACCACTAACAAAGAAATTAGATTGGGTGGCTTCTATCCACTCTTTTGGTTCAGAGTTACTAAAGGAATCGATAACATATTTGGAAGCACACTTGACTATATAAGGCTGGATGCAAGTGTAGAGAAAACCTTTAGAATACTAAACGTAGGCGATTTTAGTATAAACGCTATTGCCGGCCTTGTGCCACAAGATATGCCTTTGCCACTGCTGTACAATGCTAAAGGCACCAACACACTAGACTATAACAAAAAGTGGATAGGCATAACAGTGCCCAACACCTTTGAAACCATGCGCATAAATGAATTTAATCATTCACAATTTATTGCTGTGCACTTGCGTCACAATTTCAAACAACTGCTAATAAAGCGTAAAAATTTCAAGCCGAATTTTGTGCTTGTGTCCAGCATGCTATGGGGTAAAATGAACAACACCGCCTCGCACAACATAGTGGGAAAAGCAGCTACCAAAGGCTATTACGAAAGTGGGCTGCAAATAAATAATTTGCTCAAAGTAAATTTTACATCATTGGGAGTGGGCGTATTTTATAGATATGGACCTGAGCATTTATCAGGTACCATCAACAATTTTGCATTCAAAATAAGTAGCACACTCAATTTCTAAAAGCACGCTCTAATGAGGTCGAACATATTTTCAATTTTCATTTTAGTCACATTCTTTTGTTATGCCGGTGTTGCCTTGTCACAAACCGAAATAAAACCTGTTGCATACGGCACACTCATTAGACACACCAACTTTAAATCCAATAACATAGCGCCAAGAAATATAGATGTGTGGCTGCCGCCTGACTATTCTGCCCACAAAAAATATGCAGTGCTCTACATGCAAGATGGTCAAAATATGTTTGACACTTCATGGTGCACGCAACTAACAAACAAAATGGAATGGCAAGTGGATGAAACCATGAAAGCACTGGCCGACACTTGCAAAATAAATGAATGTATAGTGGTGGGTATTTGGAACACAAAAGAGCGCAGACCAGAATATTTTCCTCAACAAGTATTTGCAACATTAGAGGATACACTGAAACAACAAATAGTGAATGACATAAAAGGCACACCCAAAAGCGATGCGTATTTAAAATTTGTGGTGACCGAACTAAAACCCTTTATTGACAGTGCATACAGCACACGTCATGAAAGAAAAAATACCTTTATAGGAGGTAGTAGCATGGGAGGTCTTGTATCTATCTATGCCATGTGCCAATACCCCAAAGTATTCGGTGGTGCATTATGTTTTTCTACCCATTGGGTAGGCTGCCCTACACTGCGCAACGAGCAAATTCCAAAAGCATTTTTGAATTACTTACAGCACAACTTGCCCAATGCAAAAACACACAAGTGCTATATGGACAGAGGAACTATTGGGCTAGATGCGCAATATGAACCTTGGCAAAAACAATGCGATAACATTATGCAAACAAAAGGATATAAAAACAAACGATATGTAACTATAACATGCACAGGGCACGAACATTCTGAAAAATATTGGAGCAAAAGATTTGGAAGCGCAATAATGTTTTTACTTGGCCCTTGCAAAAAACAAAGAAATAAAAATTGATGAAAAGCATAACAGTATTCTGTGGAGCAGGAATAGGCAAACACCCTATATATGCTGATACAGCCAAACACCTTGGCGCGACATTGGCACAGCGCAACATAGAAGTAATATTTGGCGGAGGAAAAATTGGGCTCATGGGCTCAGTGGCAGATGGTGCGCTGCAGGCAGGTGGCAAAGTAACAGGAGTAATACCTACATTTCTTAAAACCAAAGAAGTGGCGCACGATGCATTGACAACCATGCATGTGGTGCAAACCATGCACGAACGAAAAATGAAAATGCACGAATTGTGCGATGGTGTAATTGCTTTACCCGGAGGTTTTGGCACCTTTGAAGAACTGTTTGAAATACTTACCTGGGGACAGCTGGGCCTGCACAAAAAACCTATAGGACTGCTAAATGTAAATGGCTACTACGACCATCTAATAGCCATGATGGAGCATATGGTGAAAGAAGAATTGCTTAGTGCTAACAACCATAAAATGATTTTGATAAGCAACAACATACTTGATTTGCTAACGCAAATGGAAGCATACAAAGCACCCGATGTGCCGGAGTGGATGCACAAAGAGGAGGTGTAAAACACCTCCTCTTTCAATTTTTACTTTAATATTTACTTACGGTTTATTTATAACCGTCATTGTGTATCGATTTCACTGCGCGGCCACTAGGGTCGTTAGTGTTTTGGAAAGAAGCATCCCACGCCAATGCCTCCGGTGTGCTGCAAGCAACAGACTTTACAGAAGGCACACAACGTGCCGCTGAATCTGAAGGAAACAACTCACTAAAAATAGAACGGTAACGATATTCCTCTTTGCTCATAGGCGGATGTATAGGAAAGCGCTCTGCAGCTTTGGCCAGTTGCTCATCGCTCACCTGCTCTGCTGCTACCTCTTTTAACGAGTCTATCCAAGAGTAACCCACACCATCAGAGAATTGTTCCTTTTGGCGCCATGCTATACTTTCAGGCAAATAATTTTCAAAAGCATTACGCAAAATCCATTTTTCAATTTTGCCATTGCCTGCCATTTTATCTTTTGGATTGAGGCGCATAGCCACATCCATAAACTCTTTATCTAAAAACGGAACACGACCTTCAATGCCCCATGCCGCAAGGCTTTTGTTGGCCCGCAAGCAATCGTACAAATGTAGCTTGCTCAACTTGCGCACAGTTTCTTCATGAAATGCTTTGGCATTTGGCGCTTTGTGAAAATACAAATAGCCACCAAAAATTTCATCGGCACCCTCGCCAGACAACACCATTTTAATTCCCATTGATTTAATAACACGTGCTAACAAATACATAGGTGTACTTGCACGCACTGTAGTAACATCATACGTTTCCAAATGATATATTACATCGCGTAT
>JANOXJ010000168.1:0-1606 GCA_031418455.1 Flavobacteriales bacterium
CTGGTGAATGAATATGAAACTAAGAGCGGCACCAAAATTTTTCATTTCGATTTGTACCGCATTAAATCGTTAGAAGAAGCACTTGATTTTGGCTTTGAAGAATACATAGATCAAAATGCTTATGTATTTATTGAATGGCCGCAGCAGGTGATGCCTTTGTTAGATGACTACACCACTATAGATATAGAAGAAAACGATGGTACAAGGAAGATTCAGATAAAATAACGGCCAAGCAATTAGCGTATTTATGAAACGTATAGTTATTCTTTTAGTCTGCACATATTTACATTGCAACCTCAATGCGCAGTGTGCAAAGGGCGATTTAGTCACAGGGATGTACGCAGGATTTTCGCGGCAATTAGACTCAAAGCAAACTACACAACTTGCTTTTAATCACAACTTGGGTGTTACCGTTATGAATAAACTGAACACAGGTTTATTCATTGGCTATTCATACAACAACAATAATCTAGATGGTAATTATAGAAATAAAGGATTCAATACAGGGCCATACGCACGCTATTACTTTATGAACAAGGCAAAATACGCCATGCATGCTCAAGCTTCCGCTGTGTGGTATTTATATAATACTACCAATTATGGTATTGAGAATAGTGACCAAAAATTTTTGAGAAATAGTGTTTCATTTACTGTTGCACCAGTGTATCGATTACACGAACGGATACTTTTAGAATGGCTCCATAATTTCAATCGGTTTTACTGGACCAATCACGCAAGAAGTTTGCAATACACCACTCAAATTGGATTGCAAGTAATAATTAATACATAGCCCTTCTACTGCTGAAACTGCAGTTCAAAAAGATTTCTGTAATGGCCGCCTGCCTCCAGCAATTGCTGGTGTGTGCCCTGCTCTATTATTTGCCCTTTTTCTATCACTACTATTTTGTTAGCCTTGCGTATGGTGCTTAGGCGGTGTGCTATTACAAGGCTTGTTCTTCCTTCTGTAAGTTTTTCGGTGGCGTGTTGTATAAGCAATTCCGACTCGGTGTCTACACTGCTGGTGGCCTCGTCCAGCACCAGTATTTTTGGGTTTTGCACATAGGTGCGCACAAACGATATGAGTTGCCTTTGGCCCACACTTAAGTTAGCGCCACGCTCGCCCACGTTGTAGTCATAATTGCCAGGATATTTCATTATAAAATCATGCGTGCCTATAAGCTTGCTTGCTGCCACTACCTGCTCGCGCGATATGTTGGGGTCAAAGAGTGTAATGTTGTTGATGATAGAGTCGCTAAAGAGAAATACATCTTGCAACACCAAACCTATATTCTGTCGCAGTGTGGCCAGGCTGTATTGTTGTATATCTATGCCATCTATATAAATACTGCCCGACTGAAAATCGTATGAGCGATTGAGCAAAGCTGCAATGCTGCTTTTGCCTGCACCTGTGGCGCCTACAAAGGCCACCATTTCACCAGGATTTATTTGCAGGTTCAAGTTGTTTAGCACATAGTTTTCTTCTACATACGCAAAGTATACATTCTGCATAGTAATGGCGCCTGCTGCATGGTCCAGTGTTTTGGTACCTTCGTCTTGTTGCGCTTGTTGTGTGTCAAACAGTTTGAAAACACGCTCTGCATTTACC
>JANOXJ010000169.1:0-5946 GCA_031418455.1 Flavobacteriales bacterium
GCTCAACCGCTTGAGCGAGCACAACTCAGATGACAATGAAGGATTCACAAAAAGAGACAAGCCGTGGGAATTAGTATTTAGTATGGATTGTATAAGCCAGCGGGCAGCAATGCAAATAGAGATGAATTTGAAAAAGAGAAAGAGCAGAGTTTTTTTAGAACGACTAATGCTCGAACCTGATTTGCAGGACTACCTTATCAAAAAGTACAATGGCTGTTAATCATGGCCTCTTTAATGCTATACATGTATTAAAGATTTTGAAATCTATAATTCAAATTAGTCTTGTTAATGGCCATTTTACTATTTTGCACCACAAGTAGAATTACATTTAGAATTTCTGAACAGGGATAAATCAATAATGAAACAATCGTACACAAGGTTTTTATTGGTGGTAATTACAATCGTAAACGGTTGTTTTGCTTATGCTCAAAATTCCCCCGGAGCGCGCAACACGGCCATGGGCGGTGTAGGCGTGGTTCATGACGATGTGTGGAGTGGTTTTCATAATCAAGCAGGCTTGGTTCATTTAAATGCATTGGGTGCTGGTGTTTTTTATGAAAATCGTTTTATGATGAAGGAGCTCAGCGACAAGGGGGTAATAGCTGCATTGCCATATGGCAATAGTGCATTTGCAATTAGCTTACGTTCATTTGGCTATAGCGCTTTCAGCAACTCCAAAGCAGGGTTGGCTTATGCTTTAAAGTTAAGCGACAAGTTTTCATTTGGCGTTCAAATCAATTATCATTCTATTAGAATTGGAGAAAACTACGGAACTCAGCATAATGTGAGTTTTGAAGGTGGTTTTTTATACAAATACAATCAAAAATTAATTTTGGCTGCACATGTTGCTAATCCCACCAGATCGAAGTTAGTAGATTACAATGATGAACGACTTCCTTCTATTTTACGCTTGGGAGTGGCCTATAAATTTTCTGAGAAGGTAATGCTAAGTGGCGAAATCAAAAAGCCAAGCGATGCTGATGTGAGTGTGCATGGTGGATTGGAATATTGGGTAGTAAAAGAAATGGCATTGCGTGCAGGTTTTAATACTCTTAACACCTTCTCATTTGGGTTTGGTTGGAAAACTAAAGTTTTACTAATTGATGCCTCAGCAGGCTTTAATTCTACACTTGGATTTACCCCGCAAATTTCACTTACCTATTCAGGCAATAAAAAGTGATCAACGCTTTCAAAATATTAATTATGCGCAAAGCAGGGCTGCTAAGCGTGTTGCTATTATTCGTTTTTCAATTGAATGTTTTTGGACAAACTGATGAACAAAAAAACAGCATAATAGAACAGCGTATAGAGCAAATAGCTGGCAGTTTAGACGAAGGTGTGGAATTAGATTACACCACATTGTTCGAAGATTTGCTTTACTACTACGAGCATCCATTGAACTTAAATAATGCTAACGTGGATGAACTGCGCGAATTGTATTTGTTGGACGATATTCAGATAAACAATCTGCTTTCACACATAAATAAATTTGGTCTTTTGCGCAGTGTTTTCGAATTGCAGGCAGTAGAAGGTTTTGATCTTGCTACAATAAGAGATTTGGAGCCATTTGTTACGGTAACTCCCAATAGCGGAATGAAAGGAATTTCTTTCAAAACGATATTGAAAGAAGGGACCAGCGATTTATTTCTCAGGTACAAAAGAAACATAGAAAAATCCGCTGGTTTTCTGCCCGATCCCATCACCGGAAAACCTGATTTTGCAGGCACACCAAATTACATGTATAGCCGATATCGGTTTATGTTCAGAAAGAATATTTCCGTTGGATTTACTATGGAAAATGATCCGGGCGAATCATTAAAAAGGGGTCCTGATTTTGTGAGTGCGCACGCCATGTTTGCAGGCAACGGATTGGTTCGCAAAGCTATTGCGGGCGACTACCAGGTGCTGTTTGGCCAAGGTCTTACTTATTGGAACGGATTAGGATTTGGCAAATCGCCATTTGTTTTAAACGTGAAAAAAAACGCACTCGGTTTGCGTCCATACACTTCTGTTCAAGAAGGAAATTATTTAAGAGGTGGAGCCATAACTCTTGGGGTGAAAAATGTTGAGCTCACTACATTCTATTCTCAAAAGCGAGTGGATGCTAATATCGTTTTACAACAAGATACCTCATTAGTAAATGATGACGAGGCGATAGCTTCATCTATAAGTATAAGTGGCCTGCACAGAACAGAAGGTGAAATAGCAGATAAAGGCTCTTTAGGAGAAACGGTGTATGGTGGCAATTTGCGTTATAACACACGCGCATTAGCAATTGGCTTTACTGCTGTTCATACTCAGTTTGAACAGCCTCTTCAGCCTGCTATAAGCCCTTACGAGGTTAATAGATTTACCGGCAAAAGCAATACAAATATTGGAATTGATTATCAGGCGGTATTGGGCAATATCAATTTTTTTGGTGAAACATCGCGCAGTGCAAATGGTGGTTTTGCTACGTTAAATGGAATGGTAGCATCGCTGCATCCAGCCCTCTCAGTTAGTTTGGTTCAGCGACATTTCCAGTCAGAATATCAAGCGCTAAAGGTGAATGTATTTGGCGAAAACAATACCACCGCTAATAACGAGAGCGGCATTTTTGCAGGCATACAGGCCAACCTAAATAACAAATGGACCATGACAGGGTATGCAGATTTAGTGCGTTACCCATGGTTAAGATTTAGAGTGGACGCTCCGTCTAATTTTATGGATCATCTCATTCAGTTCAATTACAAACCAGATCGTAAACACGAGTTTTACATCCGCTATCGCAACAGGACCAATGCTCAAAATACCGACTATGATGTAATAATAACCCACCCCGTGACTTACAGGCAGCAGAACATACGTTTGCATGGCGTGTATCAAGTGCACCCAAATGTGCAAATGAAAACCAGGGCAGAGTGGACCACTTGGGAAAAGGAAGGCAATAAGCAAAAGGGCGTGCTGGTATATCAGGACATGATTTACAAAAAATTGGGTTCACCCTACACCATATCACTCAGATATGCCCTGTTTGATACCGATAGTTGGAACACAAAATTGTACGCTTACGAAAGCGATGTTCTTTACGCCTTCAGCATACCGCCTTATTATGGCAAAGGTTCTAGGTTTTATGCCATGGTTAAATATGATGTAACACGCAAAATAGACCTGTGGGTGCGCTATGGCACTTGGATTTACACTGACAGAAAGGTGATAAGCAGTGGCTTAAGCGAAATATTAGGCATTCAAAAGTCAGATGTGCATATTCAATTGCGAGTACGGTTCTAAATTGCCAAAGGGACACAGTCATTAATCTGCATTAAGAAAAATTTGGATAATTGGCCTTAAAAGCCTTTATTTTTGCGATGCAATAAGTTTATTAAGGCAAGGTGTTTGCCGCAGTATATAGCAAGGATAAATTAGAAAAAACCGTAAGGAGATGAAAAGAAATTTACTCTTAATGATAGCCCTATGCATGTTAAGCTGTGCCGGCTTTGCCCAGCAGGCTAATCCGCTGAGCAGCGCTCACATTGTAGGTTTAGATGGCAAAGCTGAGTTAGCTTTTGACGAAACAATTTCTGAAAATTTCACCATTGATATAATTGATTTGACAGGCACTATTATGGCCACCGTGAAGATAAGCGCTGAAAAAGATCCGTGTGATTCTGTATTGCTTCCGATAGAAAATTTGCGAAAAGGCATATACATGGTGCAAGTAGTTAGTTCCAGTGGCAAAACCAAAACATTGAAACTGCAACGCAACTAAAGCGCACAGAAACTCAACTAAAAAGAAATGAAAAAGCCAACTCAATTTGAGTTGGCTTTTTTGCTTCTTTTGTTGACCGACAAGGATTCGAACCTTGACAAACAGAACCAAAATCTGTTGTGCTACCGTTACACCATCGGTCAATATTCCTATCGGAAAAGCGGCCGCAAAAATAATCGCGCTTTCTACATATACAAGCGCTTTTTATAAACGGCTAATTTTGTCACTTTAAAATTTTACCATTTTGAACAGAATTCTCAACTATATCAACGGTTCCCTTTGCGAGGCCGTATCTAAAAATTGGCTAGATAATGTGAATCCGGCTACCGGAAAAGTGTACTCTTACATACCCGATAGCGATGAAAAGGATGTAGAAATGGCCGTTTTAGCGGCTCAGGAAGCCTTTCCCGCTTGGAGTAACACATCCAACACCGAAAGAGCTCGCATAATGCAGCGTTTGGCCGATTTAATTCTTGAAAACCTGGAGGAATTGGCAAAGGCAGAAAGTATAGACAATGGCAAACCCATATCCCTGGCACGCACGGTAGACATACCAAGGGCTGAGAGCAACATTCGCTTTTTTGCCACAGGCGCCATGCACTGGGCTAGCGAAGCTCACATTATGGAGGGCCATGCGGTCAACTATACACATCGCAAGCCCATAGGGGTGGTGGGCTGCATTTCACCGTGGAATTTGCCTTTATATCTTTTTACCTGGAAAATAGCACCAGCATTGGCTACCGGAAATTGTGTGGTGGCGAAACCATCGGAAATAACACCTGTGACAGCCTATATGCTGTCAGAATTATGCATTAAAGCAGGTTTGCCTAAAGGAGTGCTGAACATAGTGCATGGCTTAGGGCCTAAGGCAGGCGAGGCCATTATTACACATCCAAAAATAAAAGCTATATCCTTTACCGGTGGCACCAAAACAGGCGAGCATATAGCAAGAGTGGCAGCACCTATGTTTAAAAAACTGTCGCTGGAGCTTGGTGGTAAAAACCCCAATATCATTTTTGCCGATTGCGATTTTGAAAAAATGCTAAGCACCACCCTGCGCTCATCATTTAGCAACATGGGTCAGATTTGCTTATGTGGCTCGCGCATTTTGGTAGAAAAAAGTATTTATGAGAAATTCAAAAACGCTTTTGTAGAAAAAGTATCGAAAATGACTGTGGGCAATCCGCTGGATGAGAGCACAAAAACAGGCGCCATCGTAAGCCAGAGCCATATGCAAAAAGTATTAGGTTATATAGAACTGGCTAAGCAGGAAGGTGGCACAGTGCTTTGCGGTGGGCATCAGGTACAGCTGCAGGGCGAATTAAAAGATGGCTATTACATCCAACCCACAGTTATAGAAGGTTTAGGTCCACAGTGCCGCACCAATATGGAAGAAATATTTGGCCCAGTGGTAACCCTACAACCCTTTGAAACTGAAGAGGAGGCGGCCCAATTAGCTAATGCTACCGAGTATGGCCTTGCGGCAAGCGTGTGGACATCTGACCTCAATAGAGCACATAGATTTTCAGCCGCTCTTGAGTCTGGCATAGTTTGGGTAAACTGCTGGCTACTACGAGATTTACGAACACCATTTGGCGGGGTGAAAAGTTCTGGAGTGGGCCGTGAGGGCGGCTGGGAAGCCATGCGATTTTTTACCGAAGCACAAAATGTGTGCATAGAATGGAAGGGCTAAAAAATCAGAACTGCCGTTTCCTCGCGGAGAACGGCAGCCCTGAATCATGTAAAAATCGTTTCGAGGCCAAACCTATACTATTGGATAATTCATACAACCTATTTTGAGGTTGAGTTTTTGAACATTTCATGAACAGTGCTTCATAAAAAAATAATAAAGGAATTTCCTTTATAAGTCGCCATAATTCTGTTAGATGATTTATTAGCGTTCAAATTCATATCGCCATTAATTTTCCCGAACTTTGGGCACCGTTTATTGTTGTAGTTGAGCAATAAACGTGTTATACATACATTTACCCAACACAAAGTACAACAATGAGTGAGAATAGCTTTATACCAGGCCCGCTATTGGCCCAAATAGAAACACCCAGCGACCTACGCGCAAAGGTGCAGGAGGAGCAATTGGTACAATTGAGTGCCGAACTGAGGCAATACATTGTGGATATAGTGTCGGAAAAAGGGGGGCATTTTGGCGCCTCATTGGGTGTGGTGGAAATGACCGTAGC
>JANOXJ010000170.1:0-22462 GCA_031418455.1 Flavobacteriales bacterium
ACAGCGCGCGCTTCTAATTTTTTGCGGCCCACTATTTCGCTCAGCATTTTTTGCGCATCGGCAAATAGTTGTTGGGCTTGTTCACCCACTATTTCATCTTCCAGTATGTTAGGGTATCTGCCTGCCAGCTCCCATGTTTGGAAGAAGGGTGTCCAGTCTATAAAAGGCACTATTTCTTCCAGCGGTATGTTTTTATACACTTGCGTGCCTAGTGATTTAGGAGCAACTATATCTTCCTGTTTAAATTCAATTTTTAGTTTGTTGGTGCGAGCTTCTCCAATGCTCAAATAATTTTTAGCCGAAGAACTTGCTGCATATTGCGTTCTTACCTTTTCATACTCACTGCGTGTTACTGCTACATAAGAATCGCGCTGGTCTTCGCTTAGCAGATTGCTTACCACAGTTACAGCGCGGCTTGCATCTAGCACATGCACCACAGGGTGGGCATAGTTAGGTTCTATTTTTACAGCAGTGTGCACGCGCGAGGTAGTGGCACCACCTATAAGTAGTGGTATAGTCATTTTTCTGCGCTGCATTTCTTTGGCCACATGTATCATCTCATCAAGCGATGGGGTAATAAGGCCGGAGAGTCCTATGGCATCTACATTTTCTCTTATGGCTGTTTCCAATATTTTATCTAACGGAACCATTACGCCTAAATCTATTATTTCGTAGTTGTTGCATGCAAGCACTACACCCACAATGTTTTTGCCTATGTCATGCACATCGCCTTTTACTGTGGCCATTAGCACTTTGCCGGCACCACTGCGTTGCTCGGGTGAGTCTGCTGTTGCATTTTTAGCATACTCATCTTTTTCTTTTTGTAAATAGGGTTCCAGATAGGCCACTGCCTTTTTCATTACTCGTGCACTTTTTACCACTTGGGGCAAAAACATTTTGCCACTGCCAAACAAATCGCCCACTATGCTCATGCCCGCCATTAGCGGTCCTTCTATCACATGCAATGGTCGGCCATATTTCTGTCTTGCCTCTTCAGTATCCTCGTCTATGTAATCTACTATGCCTTTTACTAAGGCGTGCGATAGTCTTGATTCTATACTCTCGTTGCGCCAGCTTAAGTCAAGCTTACTTTCTTTCTTAGCAGATTCTTTATTCTTGTCAGCATACTCCAAAAGTTTTTCGGTAGCATCTTCGGAGCGGTTAAGCACCACATCTTCCACCAGCTGTAGCAGCTCTTTTGGTATCTCGTCATACACTTCCAGTTGCGATGGGTTTACTATTCCCATGTCCAAACCATGCTTTATACCGTGGTAAAGAAATACAGAATGTATGGCTTCGCGCACCCTATTGTTGCCTCTAAAGGAGAACGATACGTTGGATACACCGCCACTCACAAGCGCACCAGGCAAATTTTCTTTTATCCATTTAGTGGCATTAAAAAAGTGCACAGCATTATCGCGGTGTTCTTCCATGCCAGTGCCCACGGGAAATATGTTGGGGTCAAAAATGATATCGTGCTTATTGAAACCAATTTTGTTCACCAATAAATTGTATGCACGCTCGCATATTTCAATGCGCCTTTCATAGCTGTCGGCCTGGCCGGCCTCGTCAAAGGCCATAATAATAGCAGCAGCGCCATAGCGTTTTATCTTTTTTGCTTTCGCTAAAAAATCTTCTTCACCTTCTTTTAAAGAAATGGAGTTTACCACAGGCTTGCCCTGCACACACTTAAGTCCTGCTTCTATTATTTCCCATTTAGATGAGTCTATCATAATAGGAATTTTAGCTATGTCGGGCTCGCTGGCTATAAGGTGCAAAAACTTAGTCATTGCTTGCACACCATCTATAAGGCCCTCGTCCATATTCACATCCAATATCTGCGCGCCACCTTCTACTTGTTCTTTGGCCACTGCAAGTGCCTCGTCATACTTGTCGGCCTTTATCAGGTCAAGAAATTTTTTGGAGCCAGTCACATTGCATCGTTCACCCACATTTATAAAGTTAGAGTCGGCTGTGGCCACAAGTGGCTCCAGACCCGACAGCGATAGCTTAGCGTGTGTGTAAGTAGGCGAGGCTACTGGTATATCGTTTTCGTTCAATGACACTTCTTTTAATCTGAATTAAAATTTATTTTTAATGCTTAACGTTACTTCCACTTAAGCTGTGGCTTCCACTTCCAGTTTTCTTGGCTTGTAGTTTTTAGCTACATCTGCTATGGCTTTAATATGGTCGGGTGTGGTGCCGCAGCAGCCACCCACTATGTTTACCAGTCCGCGTTCAAAATATTCTTTCATTAGTTCGCCCATATTTTCAGGCGACTGGTCGTATTGGCCCATAGCATTGGGCAATCCAGCATTGGCATGCACACTCACCAAACAGTCGGAGTGTTCGCTTAGTATTTCCACATATTGCATAAGAGCCTCAGCACCCATGGCGCAGTTAAAGCCTATGCTAAGCAGTGGCACATGCGACATGGAAATAATAAATGCCTCAGTAGTTTGGCCAGAGAGTATACGTCCACTGGCATCGGTAATAGTGCCAGATACCATTATGGGCACTTCTTTGCCTGTTTCTTCAAAATGCTCTTGTATGGCATACAAACAGGCTTTGGCATTAAGTGTATCTGTTATGGTTTCTATTAGAAGCAAATCAGCCCCGCCATCCAGTAGCCCTTTTACTTGTTCTTTAAAAGCTACTACAAGTTGGTCGTAAGTAATGGCTCTATAACCAGGGTTGTTTACATCGGGCGACATGCTGGAGAGTTTGGTAGTGGGCCCAATGGAACCTGCTACAAATCGGTGTTTTGTTTTGTCTTTTGCATTGAATTCTGCAGCTACTTCTTTGGCAATTTTTGCCGACTGATAGTTGAGTTCGTAAGCCAAATGTTCCAAACCATAATCGGCTTGCGAAATGGTGGTGCTGCTAAAGGTATTAGTCTCCACTATATCGGCCCCTGCTGCATAATACAAGCGGTGTATTTCTTTTATAATATCTGGCTTGGTTATGCTCAGCAAATCATTGTTGCCCTTAAGTGGATGTGCATGATTTTTTAGCGCCTCATTGCGAAAGTCTTCTTCCTGCAATTTGTAGCGCTGTATCATAGTGCCCATGGCTCCGTCCAGTATAAGTATACGGTGCTGTGCTAATTCTTTAATGGTCATGTATTCTGTAGCATTTATAAAAATAAAACTGAAAGGAATAATTCAATCAATGATTATTCATTTTTAAAAAATGCTCTATACAGAAGTAAAGTTGGATGAGTGCGCACATGATAGAATATCACTGCTGCCTCATCTATTCTCAGCAATTGGCTGAGATAGGAGTTGGCACCCGTCTTTTGCTCGGGTTGCCAGGACATCTGTGGGCCTAATCCCTCCGTCCTTCTTGATAAAGCGTTGCAAATGTAATAAACTTCCTTCATATTCATAAACTATATTGTAAACTTTGCTTCGGTATGGCATTTTTCATTAGCATTGTATGAGAATCCATTGTTAGCTTGCATCTTCAAATTATTCCACTTTTATTAAAATGAAAAAAATTATACTTTTCTTTTCACTTATTTACTCATTACAAAGCATAGCCCAGCCTTTGCCACTCACATTTTCATTGTCTGAAGAAGCTTATGTTCAGCTAGAGAATGACACTGTTATTTCTTCGGGCTCCTGGGACGATGAGAATTGGGTAGTGCCCATAGGCTTTGTATTTCATTATATGTATCAATCCTATGATCATATCATATTCTTTGGCCCATTAGGGGGCTTTGGCAGCGAGATTAGTTTTGGAGATCCTACAGTCACCAATACCTTTGATGTACTTACTCCAGCGCTTATAGATGTAAAGGAGTCTGACAGCAACTTGGACAGTAGCACTGTTAGTTATGTTACTGAAGGTGCCGAGGGCAATCGTATATTCAAATTGCAATGGAACAATTGTGGAGTAGTGGGCGACACTGAAGGCACTATGCGTGTAAACTATCAGGTTTGGTTATATGAAAATAATCATAGCATAGATTTCAGATATGGTCCCAATACCGATTTTGACAATGCAAGCACAGGCTTCACCATTGGTGTTCCGGCATTTCTTATTAATAATTGGAATACCGATTTGCCTAATGATAACTGTACAGGCATGTGGATTATGCAAGGTGACCCTTTTGGACCCACATTCGATTTTCATTTTGACTCTGATGATGTATTTACCTCTACCCACCTGGATGATTTGCCTGCTAATAATGTAGTATATCACTTTGGTGGAGAGGCTAACAGTGTATTGGAGCAACATGATATGGCTTTGCAAGTGTATCCCACCATTGCATCTAATGCAGTGCAGGTGCTAAGTACTGAACCATTTCAATCTGTAATGGTCTACGATCAAATGGGGTGTCAGGTAATGGCTTTGGGCCAGCAAGCAAGTACATTTAGTTTAGATGTTAGCTCGCTTTCAGCAGGCATATACACTGTAGTGGCCGACCAAAAACAAACAGCCCGTTTTATTAAACAATAATCCACACCTTCCTATTTAGGGGTTATTTATCAACGTAGCATCAAAAGATGCTGAACATATGTTGCAATTGTTGCGACCTTTATACATTTGCCGCCTCTAAAAAAAAAATAATTAGATAATCATAATTAATACATGCCATACTTATTTACATCAGAGTCGGTTTCAGAAGGACATCCCGACAAAGTAGCGGATCAAATATCAGATGCGCTTATTGATAACTTCTTAGCACACGACCCACAATCAAAAGTGGCTTGCGAAACACTTGTAACAACTGGTCAGGTAGTACTTGCCGGTGAAGTGAAGAGCGATGCTTATTTGGATGTGCAGGAAATAGCACGTGAAGTAATCAGAAAAATTGGTTACACCAAGAGCGAATACATGTTTGAAGCTAATTCATGCGGTATTCTATCTGCTATACACGAGCAGTCGCCAGACATAAACCAAGGTGTAGAAAGAAAGAAACCAGAAGAGCAAGGTGCCGGTGACCAGGGCATGATGTTCGGTTACGCCAGCCGCGAAACTGACAACTACATGCCGCTTCCGTTGGAGCTTGCACACTTGTTGCTAAAAGAACTTGCTGCATTGCGCAGAGAGAATAAGGCTATCACATACCTACGCCCTGACGCTAAAAGCCAGGTAACTATAGAGTATGATGATAATAACCAGCCTATAAGAATAGACTCAATAGTTATATCTACTCAGCATGACGATTTTGCAAAAGATGCAGTAATGCTTAAGAAGATAAAAGAGGATGTAATAAACATACTTGTGCCACGTGTAATGAAAAAATTACCAAAGCGTGTTCAAGCATTGTTTAACGACAAAATAAAATACCATGTAAACCCAACCGGTAAGTTTGTAATAGGTGGCCCACATGGCGACACTGGTCTTACAGGTCGTAAAATTATTGTTGACACATATGGTGGCAAGGGTGCCCATGGTGGTGGTGCATTCTCAGGCAAAGACCCTAGCAAAGTGGACCGCTCTGCGGCATACGCTACACGCCATATAGCTAAGCACCTTGTAGCTGCAGGTGTGTGCGATGAGGTGTTGGTACAGGTGGCATACGCCATAGGTGTAGCCCAGCCGGTAGGTTTGTATGTAAACACCTACGGCACTAGCAAAGTAAAAATAAATGATGGCGCTATAGCACAGAAAATAGCTAAGATGCCTGCCTTTGATATGCGCCCATACTTTATAGAAAAGCGTTTTAGCCTGCGCACACCAATCTATGCCGAAACTGCAGCTTATGGCCACATGGGCCGCGAGTGCAAGGTGGTGGAGAAGGTGTTTAACAAAGGCAAAAAGGACGAAAAGAAAATGAAAGTAAAACTTTTTCCTTGGGAAGAATTGAACGCTGTAGCCGATGTGAAAAAGGCATTTGGAATTAAATAATTAGAATAAACTAAAGTTATTCTCATAATAATAAAAGTCCTGCATCATACCGATGCAGGATTTTTTTTTGCAGTAATGCCAGTATGAAACACTGCTAACAATAAGCACCTCAAGAAATAGAAATGAGCGACTATTGTGTAAGTAATTGAATATTTATATTCGCAAGTGAAGGCTATGAAATTCAACTTCTCTCACATATTCTCATGCACACTGCTGTGCCTTGCCAATGCAATAACCGCGCAGGTAGATTCTATAAATACATCGGAACCTGAGGCTGACTGGGCTAAGGATTTACTACGAGCTCACAATTATTGGAGCAAGCCCATTCCTGACCGTAGTGAAATAACCAACACAAAAGATTGGAAGTGGGAATTTATTGGGCCCGATGTACAGCCAGCTGAACTAAACCCCGGGGGCAAAGCTATACCCGCCTATAGCGCAGGCAGGGGCAACGGAACAGGACGCATAAATTACATATACATACATCCCACAAAACAAGAAAGACTATGGGCATGCTCGCCTACGGGCGGCTTGTGGTATACTAAAAATGGTGGAGCCAAATGGCTTACTGGTGGTACCGATAAGTTACCTATTTCTGGTGCATCGAGTGTAGCTGTTAATTTAAAAAAGCCTAAGCAATGGGTAGTAAGCATAGGCGATGGTGACGATCAGTTTATGTTTAGCAATGGCATTTGGCGCACCTACAACAATGGCAAAACTTATGAAAATATAAATGGTACTAATCCATCTACTGCACTGCCATTTGGCAAAAATGATGATACAGGATATATAAGCGAAGTAGTATGCAGTCCGGCAAATTTTAATGTATTGTTTACCGCCACTAGCAAGGGTTTTTGGATGTGTGCCGATGCCAGTAAAAAGGCCGAAAAAAAATGGAAGCGCATAGCGGAAGGCAATTTTTATGACATTGAAATAATAGACCGCAACGATCCGGAATTAGACATAATAATTGCCGCAGGCGAAAAGTTTTTAATAAGCTATGATGGTGCCATGAACTGGGAACAATTGACAGTGCCCGTGATAGAAAATGCAGACCAGTATAAATTCTTACGCTTAAGTGTGGAGTACTCACCAGCTATGCCCAACTTTGTGTATGTGGGCATTACCAATAGCGAGCGGTGGGAGAGCAGCCCGCAAGGCGAAGCGGAGCTTTATCTGTTAGATTTAAAAACCAAAGACTGGAAGTTTGTGCGCTCGCTACGCGATGATATGTGCAACCTGATACACACACGCGCAAGAGGTTTTGGTGTGTCGCCTACCGACCCCAACTTAATAATGGTAGGCAATGTTCAGCCACTCTACCGCAGCACAGATGGTGGCCTTTCTTTTTCTAAAATAGAAAAAAATCAAATGCATGATGATTGTCACCACATAGCATTTGCGCCCAATGGCACCACTGTGTGGGCCACACACGATGGGGGAGTGAGCGTTAGTTACGACAGTGGCCTCACCTTTAAACCCATGGACAATGGCATAGGTGCGGCCAACGTATTTGGAGTAAGCACTGCCCAAACAAAAGAGACACAAGTAATATATGGCGGCTATGATGTGGGTGCCAATATGCTGCGCAATGGCAAGTGGTGGCACGTGTTCTGGGGCGATGGTTTTCAAACCATAACACATCCTGAAAAGCCTGAGGTAATGTTTGCCACCGCACAAAATGGTCAGATAGTAGGCAGTGCTGATGGCGAAAGTTTTGAGCAGGGCAAAAATCCGAATGCTAAAACAGAGTGGCACTCATGGATAAAAATGCACCCAAAAGTGCACAGCACTATTTATTGCGCAGGCGCACAGCTCAAGCGTAGCAACGATTTAGGTGCTAAGTGGGAGACAATATTGGACGTAAAAAAACTAGACAACACACTTGCAAATGCATATAAGTTTTACTTGTCAGAAGATTATCCTAATGTAATGTACGCATACATTTTTGATGAGAAAACAAGAGTGAACCCTCAGATATGGCGCACTAAAAACTTGTTGGAAACAGACCCAAACAACATAGTATGGGAGAAAGTAGGAACACCGCACGAAGGCTGGATAATGAACATAATTGTAGACCCAGCATCGCCCGATAGATTTTATGTGCTGTATAACTACACTGAAACTACACACAAACTGTGGTATTATGATGGTAAAGAATATACTGATGTGACAACCAACTTAGGTTCGGCCAAGTGCGAAAGTATGGTGCTGCAGAGGGGCGATAATGCACGTATGTATATAGGCAGCAACTTTGGTGTGTTTACTAAAACCAAACATGAGTCAGAATGGACATTGCTACTTGGTTTGCCTGGCACTTACATATCCTCGTTAGACATTAATTATACCACAGGCAAATTAATAGTAGGCACTTTTGGCCGAGGTGTTTGGCAAGGTAATTTGATAGATTGAGATAGGATTATTTGTTATACAAAAACAATACATCCAAACAATTAGAAGTGGTAATGTTGTCATATTCTGCAAGCGTTGTGCTGCTGAGTAAATGAATTTTAGTAGGTGCAACTGCATATATAGCGCCCGATACATTTTCTATTCTCACTAGTTTTAATTGAGGTATTACATCGCTCACACTTCCCATAGTTAGGTCGCTACCGTATTTCACTACTTTTTCGTTTTGCGCAGTATAGAAGTTGCCACTTCCATCTTTCCACACTCCTGTGCATGGGTCAGGGTGGTAGTTGGTAAACACTGTGTTCATAGTATTGGTAGAGGCTTCATAGGTTTTAAAAAGGCTGGCACCATTCTGTTCACCCACCACCAGCACATTGTTATCGTCCATGCAAGCTATGCCTGTTACATCAAAATTGATATCCACCGTTAGCGATTGCACAAACACATTTGTGGTGCGGTTATATACACTCATTTTTTGCTGTGTGCCTATTGAGTTCTTTGCAAAGAAGTACAAATAATCATCAACTATACAAGCATATTCAGGCATAAAACCATTATCAAACTGAATGGCAACCGAGAAAATTCCTTCTCTACTTATACTGTAAACTCTATTGTCATCAGCACCTATAAATGAGGTATTAGTATAAGGGTCTTGTGCAATGCAATTATAAAACGAGCCACTTGCAGTGCCGGGTGTGTTATAGTTACCAATAGTATTCATTTGATTTTCCATATCAAATATGTACATGGTCTTGGTGTTGTTGTCAGTATGGATATAGTTGCCATATTTGGAATCAATTAACCCCACACTATAAATGCCAGGTAGGAAATACAACTGCACAAGTGCATTGCCACCCACTGAGTCCAGCCGTGTGCCGTTATCATATAGTTGATTTACAAAAACCCTTTCCAAAGTTCTTGGCGCCTCCACCAAATTAATTTCTCTAAATGCTTGCATTTCATTTTCGCCATCGTTAGCAGTAATGGTTACATAATAAGTTCCACTTACAAGGAATAAGTCGTTGTGGTACAGCGAGGTACTTATGCTTTTGGATGTGGTATTGGGCATAGAATTAATGACTTGCAAAAACTCTTGGCCACTGCTATTGGTAACAGAAACTTTTACCGAAACCAAGTTTTTATCGTCAGTTACCTGAGCACTTACATTTATAAAATCATTGTAGTAATAAGTGTTGCCAACCTGTGGTGCTGATATAACAATTGTGGGGGGCTGCGTATCGTCCTTTTTTTTACAAGCTGCTACAAGGCAAGCAAGAGTGATTAAAAGGAAAGAGATGGATGGGAGTTTCATGGTAATTTAATTAATACAAATAAACAAAATGAACACCCTCCATGTTCGTTTATTTTTGCCCATATGATAAGCACAGCCGTGAAAGAAAACCTGGACACCATAGCGTCAGCCATAGAAGATATTCGCCTTGGCAAGGTGGTAATAGTGGTGGACGATGAAGACCGCGAAAACGAAGGCGACTTTGTTACTGCCGCGCGCAACGTAACTCCTGAGGTAATAAACTTTATGAGCAAGCACGGCCGCGGACTTATATGCGCCTCGCTTACCGAAAAGCGATGCGAGGAACTGGAGCTGGACATGATGGTAACACGCAATACTGACCCGCGCAAAACTGCCTTTACAGTGTCGGTAGATTTGCTTGGACATGGCTGCACCACAGGCATAAGCGCTCATGACAGAGCTAAAACAGTGCAAGCACTAATAGACCCCACCATTGCTCCAGCCGATTTTGCACGACCAGGACATATATTCCCACTAAAAGCAAAAAATGGTGGTGTGCTGCGCAGAACAGGACATACTGAGGCCACCATAGACCTTGCCCGCATGGCGGGCATGGAGCCCGCAGGTGTGCTGGTAGAAATAATGAACGATGATGGCACCATGGCGCGTCTGCCGCAGCTTATGGAAATAGCAGAACGCTTCGACTTAAAAGTAATTTCTATAAAAGACCTAATAGCCTATCGCCTCAAAACTGAAACACTTGTAGAGAAGATTTCAGAAATAGATTTCCCTACCAGTTTTGGTAATTTTAAACTAATAGCCTTTAGAGAGCAGGTGGAGCACAAAGAGCACCTTGCCTTGGTAAAAGGCACGTGGAATGCAGATGATGCAGTACCTGTGCGCGTGCACTCTTGCAATATACTTGGCGATATATTTTCCGCGAAGAGCGAAAAACACAGCGGCCAATTGCAAAGCGCCATGCGCATAATAGAGCAGGAGGGCAGAGGCGTAATAGTGTATATGAACCATTTGCAAGGCCAGCGCAGTGTGCTGGACGAAATGCAAGAACTGCAAACAAAAGAAAAGAACCACGAGCAAAAAGCAATGGATGCGCTTGACTACGGCATAGGAGCGCAAATATTGCGCAGCCTTGGCGTAAGCAAAATGACATTGCTCACCAACCATCCGGTAAAGCGCACAGGAATTATAGGCTACGGATTAGAAATAGTAGGCTCGCAGCCGTTGGGTTAATCATATTTTTTACTAAATCACGAAATTCAAATAGTGAAAACATTTATCCATTTTTTTATTTGTGCTATTGTGCTATTGATTGCACCAATGGCCCGTGCTCAAACTATTACTGTCACAGAGCAAGTAAGCAAGGATGGTGTCTATTTCAGAGAATCCAATTTGAGTTACGACTATTACTATTGTCTTGGCAAGTTGTCAAAGAAAAAGATGATGGATCTAATAAGCTTTCAGGATGACAAATTGGGCAAAAGGAATTATGTTAATCAGGATACTGTGATGCTAAATTTGGTAGATTCCAATTTAGATGGATGGATTGCCATAATGGACATGCGAATGAAGCAGGTAGAAACCGACTATAAAATTGGAATAGTTGATTCTAGCTATACGCGACTTGTACAAACAGTACTTATCAGTTCAACATCAGATCAAATGAAGGTTTTGGCTACTATTGATTCGCTTACAGTTGGCGATGTATCTGCTTTGAAAGCAATGTTCGAAAACATGGGCAATGCAAGTATTAATAGTTCTAATAGCGAATACACTCTTGGTGAAACCTACAAATTCCCGGTAAATATTAGCACGAATGATAATGCAGGTACAACTATGAATTTAGATGAATTGCTTACGAAAAAACTAGTGAAAATAGAAGATGAAAACCTGGTATTTGACTGTGAATTTAAAGCATACAACACTTCAGAAGATACTAATACCAATTGCAAAACCGACCAGCATAGTGAAGGTGATGGTATTGAAACAATAGAAATTTCTACAGGAATAAAATCGAGTGAAATGTTTAAAACAGAGTTTGTCATAATGGAATGTAATGGCAATACTGGCTCACATATATTTTTGAAGGACGAAATAATTAAAGAGGGTTTCAGGTCTTTTGCTAAGAAATAGCATTTAGACAACTACCATACGCACAATCCTCTCCGTAGCTCCAGTATTTTTCAAAACAAAATCCCCTGCTGCGTTGCCCATTGTGGTTCTTTTAGCCTCATCGTTTATCAATGAGGTTAGTGCGGATTCCAATTGTGCATGGTCAGCTATGCTTAGCGCAGCTCCACAGGCAATTAGTCCTTTGGCCTCTTCAAACTTGTGGTAGTTAGGTCCATGCACTATGGGTTTGCTCCATGCCGCGGCCTCTAAGGTGTTGTGTATGCCTTTGCCAAATCCTCCGCCTATCAGCACCACATCAGCATATTGGTATATGGAGGCAAGCATGCCTATGGTATCAATTATTATACAATTAGTGCCATCTACTCCTTTGTGGCCAAGCTCGCTCCACAGCTTGGCATGTGGTAGTTTTTTTTGCAAAGCCGCTATGTGATTGGCATCTGTTTCGTGCGGCACTAGTATCATTTTTAGTGCTTTGTTTTCTGCTAAAAATCGTATGAGCAAGTCCTCATCTTGTGGCCATGTGCTGCCACCTACTATGCAGAATGAGTCTTTAGTATACTCGGCCAACTCCTTTATTTCTTTGCTCTGTTGCTTTATAGCCGCTACACGGTCAAAGCGTGTATCGCCACTAAGTGTAGAGTTAGAAAATCCGTGGGCATGCAGCAAGTGCATGGTGCTTTCGTTTTGTACAAAAAAATGAGTAACGCATTGCAAAACTTTAAGCCAAAACGATTTCATTAAACCAAAAAAGCGTTGCTCTGGCCTAAGTATGGCAGATATTACATAAAGCGGAATTGCATTTTTCTTTAATGCAAAAAAGTAATTGGCCCAGTACTCATACTTTACAAAAAATACGGTAGTGGGTTTTACCAGTGCTACAAATTTTTGGGCATTGGCTATAGTATCGGCAGGCAGGTAGCATATAAAATCGGCTCCTGCATAATTTTTTCTTATCTCGTAGCCCGATGGCGAAAAAAAAGTAAGAAGAATTTTTGTAGCGGGTTCTTTTTCTTTCAGTGCTTCTATAAGCGACCTTCCTTGTTCAAATTCGCCAAGCGAAGCGCAGTGGAACCAATAAAGTTTACCTTCATTATTAGCTCGCCACAAGGCAATGTCTGTAAAAACACTTTTACGACCATTTACCCAAAGAGCAGCTTTTTTGTTGCCCAGCAGCGCAGCCAGTCTTATGGCCAACGTGTAGGCATAAATGCTGATGTTGTAAATGAAATTCAAGTGCACAATTAATGGTAATAAAACTTATCGGGCGAGCGCACATACAGGTGCAGTGTCCATCCTGCGCGCAGCCCCAGCAGTATATCTGTTCGCTTGGCCGTATCGGCAGTTTGTGTGTCGAAGTTAAAATCGCGTCTGCTTTGTGTAAAGCCTTCATACAACTCAGCCCCTACAAAAAAATTGATGAACCTATTATTGCTCATATGAAAATAACCAACAAATTGCGACAGGGCCAGTCCATTGGTAAGCCTGTCGTAGCCTTTTAGATACTCGCCTTCCAGCTGGGGTATTTCATTCTCCTCGTGTTCTATTCTTATTTTGTGCTGCAGCAGGCCTATGCCCATTTTTACCAATATGCCAGAGTTGGGGTTGGGGCCCACTATGTTAAATAGTTTGCCCACCTCTGCCATGGCAGTAAAGCCACGTTCGGTAATGACTAATTTGCTAAACTGGCCTTGCTTGTCCAGCACATAGCCATCTGCCGTAAGCAGGTTTTGCATAAGGCCTTTTTCGCTCACTCCCCCGCCAAACAGGTAGGTGCCTTGCAGGCCATAGTACCAGTTGGTTTTGCTTTTTATATGAAAACCAAAACCAAGATTGTTGTTGTTGCCAAATCTGTTGGCCATGTCGCCACCAGGAGTTTGGTAGGCATAACTAATACTTATGTGTGGGTCAAAAAGGCTGCTGTCGCGCACTTGAAATTGCGCAAAACCAAACTGACCATAAACTATTGCGAGTGCTGCGAACAATAATTTTTGCATGGGGCTAATGTAAGTAGGGCAGTGAGTACAACATATACTGTCGTACCTTACATTCGCGCCCGCTATAGAAACAACAAAGCATATTCCTATGAATACGATACACATGGTAGACCTGGCAGGTCAGTACAAAAAGATAAAGCAAGAAGTGGACAAGGCCATATTGGATGTAGTGGAAAGCACTGCATTTATTGGTGGTCCGGTGGTAAAAGCTTTTCAGGAAGAATTGGAGCGGTATGTAGGTGTAAAGCACGCCATACCTTGTGCTAACGGAACAGATGCTTTGCAAATAGCCATGATGGCGCTTAACCTAAAGCCGGGCGATGAGGTTATTACAGCCTCGTTTACTTATGTAGCCACAGCGGAGGTAATAGCCTTGCTGCAGCTAACACCTGTGCTGGTAGATGTAGACCCTGAAACATTTAATATAGATGTGCAAGCAGCTGAGCGCGCCATTACGCCTAAAACAAAAGCAATAGTGCCAGTGCACCTTTTTGGCCAGTGTGCCGATATGGAGCCACTGTTGGCTTTGGCTAAAAAACACAATTTGTATGTAATAGAAGATGTGGCGCAGGCCATAGGAGCTAAATACACCTTTAGTGATGGGCGAGTGGCCACAGCGGGCACCATGGGCCACATAGGAGCTACCAGTTTTTTCCCAAGCAAAAATTTGGGTTGCTATGGCGATGGTGGTGCGCTTTTTACCAACGATGATGAGCTGGCCAAAAACATGCGCATGATAGCTAACCACGGCCAAACCGTGCGCTACTACCACGACAGTATAGGTGTAAACAGCAGGCTAGATGCTATGCAGGCAGCTATACTTAGAATAAAACTGCAACACCTGAATGAGTACAATGCTGCGCGCAATGCAGCCGCAGCCTATTACGACAATGCCTTTGCTGGCATGCCACAACTTACTACCCCTAAGCGCGCTAAGAATAGCACACACGTGTTTCATCAATACACACTCATTACGGAAGGCATAGACCGTTTTAAAATGCAAGAATTTTTAGCGGCTAAAAACATACCTGCTATGGTGTATTACCCGGTGCCATTGCACATGCAAAAGGCCTACACCAACACACGTTACAAAGAGGGCGATTTTCCGGTAACCGAAAACCTTTGTAAAAAAGTAATATCGTTGCCTATGCACACAGAGCTAAGCACTGAGCAATTGGAGTATATAGTAAGTGGAGTGAAGGAGTTTGTAGGCGCGTAATATTTTTTTAAACCTACCTTGCGGGCATCCAAACGCAAAAGATGCTTCAGAAAATACTCGTTAACTTACAGATAAAGGAACTGAACCCCATGCAGAAAGCTACTATAGAGGCTGCAAAAAAGAATTCAGATATCCTTCTACTTTCGCCCACAGGCTCTGGCAAAACACTGGCCTTTCTGCTGCCTGTGCTTGCAGCCATAGACAAAAGAAAACAAGGAGTACAAGTGTTGGTGCTGGTACCCTCGCGTGAGTTGGCCTTGCAAATAGAGCAAGTGTTCAAGCAAATGAGCACAGGGTATAAAGTAAATTGTTGTTACGGAGGCCATTCCACTCGCATCGAAAAAAATAATTTAGCACATCCGCCTGCGCTACTTGTGGGTACACCCGGCCGCATTGGGTACCACATTAGGCATCAGAACGTAGATATATCAGGTATACATACTCTTGTATTAGACGAGTTCGACAAATCTTTGGAGTCAGGCTTTAAAGATGAAATGTCGTACATAATAAATGAGCTGACAGGCATGCGCAAACGCATACTTACTTCTGCCACCAATATGCCTATGTTGCCTGATTTTACGAACATCAAAAGGCCACATGTGCTCAATTTTCTGCACACCAATGCGCCTATTTCTACGGCATTAAAACTGAAGTATATTAAGTCTGAAAATACCGACAAGTTGCAAATGCTGTTTGTACTTATATGCACATTGGAAAACAAGCCAACACTAGTATTTTGCAACCACCGCGAGGCAGTGGAGCGTGTAAGCGAACTGCTGTTAGAAAAAGGAATGGCCCACGGCATTTTTCATGGTGGCATGGAGCAAGAGGACAGAGAGCGCTCACTCATAAAATTCCGCAATGGAAGTCATCGCTTGCTCATAACAACAGACTTGGCCTCTCGCGGGTTAGACATACCCGAAATAGAAGCTGTGGTACATTATCAGCTGCCTATTACACAAGAGGTATTTACGCATCGCAATGGTCGCACAGCGCGCATGAATGCCGAAGGCACTGCCTACATTTTACTTTCGGCAGTGGAGTATATGCCACCCTTTATAGGCGATGGAGTGGAGGAACATACATTGCCCAAAAAAGCTAAACTGCCTGAAGCTGCTCCATGGCGCACATTGTACATAGGTGCAGGCAAAAAAGATAAAATAAACAAGATGGACATAGTGGGCATGTTGCTTCAAAAAGGCAATTTGGCCAAAGACGAATTAGGATTGGTGGAGGTGTTAGACAATACTTCTTATGCAGCTATTAAGAGCAATAAAGTGGAAACGCTGTTAAAGAGCATTCGCGAGGAAAAAATAAAGAATAGAAAAATAAAAATTCAGATTTCTAAATAGTGCGATAAGAATAATCTGTCATGGTAAAAATTGAAAAACAAGGAGATAATTTTCTGTTTGTGGTGCAAGGCCTTCACAAATTTTGGGCCTTCAAAAGTTCCATTACTATTAAAGCAGAGCACATTGTTGAAGCCCATTTAAAAACAGATAAAATTGGTTTTTGGAAAGGGTGGCGTGTACCTGGCACCGACTTACCAGGCGTTATTACTGCGGGCACCTATTACACCGAAGGGAAACGCGTGTTTTGGGATGTGATGAAAAAAGAAAACACCATAGTAGTGCAGTTGCAAAACGAAGAGTATGATGAACTGGTGGTGGAAGTTGAAAATCCACAAGAAGCCATAGCAATGCTAATGAGCAAGTAATTGAATAAGCTTTTTTGCTGTTACTTTGAACTAGCAAGTACAAATTAAACCTTAATAATGCTTAGCAAATGTGTCACCTGCGCTTGAGTGCCAAGCACAAATAACTTAGTGTCTTCTGTCATCATTGTAGTGTCTTGTGGGTTTACTACATAGTCGCCATTAGCATTTTTAAACCCTATTATGTTGGCACCAGTGTTGGCGGTTACTTCCATTTGGCTTATGGGGTTATTTTTATACTTGTCTTTCAGATGAGCGTAGTTTATTTCTTCGAGCCTTATATTTATTTTACCTGTTATAAAGTCAATGAACTCAAGTACATCTGGCTTGGTAATTAATGCGGCCATATGAGTGCCTCCTATTTTGTCAGGCATTATCACATTGTCGGCACCGGCCCTGCGCAGTTTGTTTTCCGCTCCATCGGTGCTGGCGCGGCTTATTATTTTCATACGCGGGTTTAGTTCGCGGGCGGTAAGCACCACAAATACATTAGAGGCATCGTCAGGTAGTGTGGCTATAAGGCCTTTTGCATTGGTTATGCCTGCACCCAATAGCACTTCATCTTCAGTGGCATTGCCTTCCACAAAAAGGAAATTGGCTTCCTCTTTAAATGATTCTATAATGTGTGGATTGCTTTCTACCACCACAAATTTTACATTGCCAGAGGTAAGTTGTTGGCAAGCTTGCTTGCCATTGCGGCCATAGCCGCATACCACCACGTGGTCTTTTAGTTGTTGTATTTCCTTGTTCACGCGTAAGTGTTTGAAGTAAGCTCTGAATTCGCCCTCTATAATAAATGAGGTAACTAATGTAATGGAATAAACATAGGCTATAATGCTAGCCAGAATAAGAATGGATGTAAATATTTTGCCGTTGTTGGTAAGCGGATGCACCTCGCTAAAGCCCACTGAGGCCATAGTAATAATGGTCATGTACACCGCATTCAGAAGAGAATATTCTTCTATAACCATGTAGCCTACTATACCCAATACAAATACCAGTATAAGAAAACTTATACCAATAATAAGCCTTTGCAAAAGGCCGTATGATTTGAGTAATGCAATGAAATTTCTCATAACGAGATGGGGTGGAAACGTGAGTTTTTAGCGGTATTAGTTGAGTTACAATAATAGTAAATAATATGAATAAAAAATTCAGATCGGTTGAAAATGCTCCATTTTCAACCGAGTGCATTGAACAATTTCATGGTCCAATACAAAGGGCGCTGAAATTTGGCCTCACCTTTGCATACTGGATTTTTACTATGAAAAAGACACTCATATCACTAGCTACACTGGCCATGGTGCTACTTTGGTCAGATGTAGATGCACAGCGCAGCCAGCGCAGGCAACAGCGCAAACACCGCAACACAGAACAAAAACTAGATGAACTGGAGCGCAATGGCAAGGTGGATAAAACAGAAGCAGAAGTAATTTCGGAACGTGAAGACCGCTACCACCGCACAAAGAGCCGTGCAACGCGCAACGGTAAAATATCTGACCACGAACATCACAAACTTACGCGCCAAAACCGAAGGCTAAAACGCTCTGTGCGCAGGGCCGATGATTAAAGCAATTTGCTTCTAGGGTTACTTCGTTTTACAATAATTTACAAAATCATTACCTTCCTGTAAATATTAGATTATCAAGCCAATTAAGGGCAAATGGTATGTAAATGTATCCGACCAAAAGTCTCATCACAGACTTCTCTTCCCTTTGGGAAGAGTGAGTGATGGGAGGAAAAACGTTAACCCGATAAAGCACTATAGCTATTGTTTTTTAATGACTTCTCACGCAGTTGTTACCATTTGCGCGAGCTAAGCACCAGCTTAGTAAGCAGCAGAAATATGGCAATAAGCGCTATGAAATAGATAACATCGCGGCTGTCTATAAGACCAAGGCTAAGCGATGCATAGTGCTCTTGCATGCCAAGCGACATTACAAAATTGTCCATAGAACCAAGCAAGTCGAAATTGGCTAACGACTGAAACCCTGTAAATAAGAAAAAGCATAGAATGGCTGCAAGCAGAAAAGATACAATCTGATTATTAGTAACACTGCTGGCAAAAATGCCAATGCTTACATAGCCAGAGGCAAGAAGCAAAAGTCCAATATAGCTGCCCCACGTGCCTCCGGTGTCCATGCCTGAGCCTGAGCCCAGATTGTACACCGTTAAATAATAAATTAACGTAGGTATAAGAGCTATAATTACAAGGAGCAATCCTGCAAAATACTTGGCAAGTATTATTTGCAAGTCACTAAGGGGCTTAGTAAAAAGTAATTCTATTGTACCGTTGCGTTTTTCTTCGGCAAATGAGCGCATGGTAACTGCAGGTATAAGAAACATAAACACCCACGGAGAAATAAAAAACAACGTGTCAATATTGGCCAGTTTCATATCCAGCACATTAAAATCGCCCGGAAATACCCACATGAAAAGGCCGGTAATAAGCAAGAAAACAGCAATAACTACATAGCCAATAAGCGAACTAAGGAAGGTGCGTATTTCTTTTTTTAATAATGAGAACATATTTTCAAATGAAATTTTGTAAATCGGCTTTCATAGCTCGATTTCTTTTTTTTGCGCAAATAATTATGGAGCTTCAATAATTAGCCATTTAAAAAAAAAATTAAAGCTGCACCAACGCTTCAGTCGTCCATGCCTGTGCAGAGTCGCCAAACAAGGCTTTGGTTTGTGGCCACACCTCGGCAAATGTAGTGCTGTAGCGGTAGTCGTCCAGGTGCTTTTCATTGTCCCAAAGGCTGTAGGTGAAAAAGATGTTTGGTTCCTCAGAATCGCGCAGTAGCGTAAGGCTTTGGCAGCCTTTGGCATTGCGTATCTGGTCTTTGTACTTGTAAAATAATGTGAGAAAATCTTCGCAACATTCATTTCTAAAAGTCATCTTCACTATTCGTATTACCATAAAATTCAATTCTTATTATGTCATCTTTTTTTAAACCGAACAAATCAGCAGCGCCACCTCCATTTTCGTGCGAGCCACCATTAATAGCTATCATCAAAAAACCATTGCTGGCCCACATAGCCATTCTTTCGCCCTCTATCACATCGTGGTAGTAGTTGCTTATTTTTTTTATTGTAAATAACGCTCTTTTAAAGTGAACTTCCGCTCTTCGGCCTGCACTTTTTGCATCAAACAAATCTCGCGAAATGTTGGTGTAAATGTTACCATAGTGGTCTATATACTGCACATGGCCTTTTATAGTATCTTTTTCCACATGTGGCAATTTAGCAGGAGTATTCTTTAAAACACTTATGCGCTTGCCTAAAAACTCCGGTGCTCCGCCCTTGCTAATGTGAGCTGCGCACGTGGCAAACACTCCGCGCATCGGAAAAGTCCAGTCGTTGCCTTGTGGCAATGTAATTTCATAAATATCCTCAGGCATTTCATCAAAAAGGAGCGAGAATATGCCATTGTCGGCAGCTATAAAATAATGTCCCAGGTATTGCACTACCACTTGCGATTGCTCAGCATTGTATTCCGGCTGCACCCCCACTATATGCACGGTCCCAAGGGGAAATTGCAGCCAAACACTGCGCAGCAGAAAGGCCGCCTCATGTATATCAAACGGGCGCACATTGTGCGAAACATCCACCACCACGCACTGGGGCGCTTGCGACAACAGAGCAGCCTTTACCGATGCTACATAATGGTCGCGCGTGCCTAGGTCCGATGTGAGTGTGATAATGCTCATGGTATTCCTATGGAATTGTTGAATATTAAATAATTTTAGTATTGTTTAAAATCTGTAATATTTCATTTCCATATGTGAGGGTGAATTTCTAATACATTCGCTCTGCAATATTCAACAACATTATCAACTTATCAAACAAGGAATTAACGCTTGACCGAAAAAGAAATCATTCTACCTGAGGTAGATCACCTGGAATTATTTGGAGTTACTAACTCCAAGTTCAAACTCATACAGAGTCGTTTCCCTAAATTAAAAATAGTAGCCCGTGGCAATCATATCAAAGTAAATGGCGATGATGCCGAGATAGACGCATTTGAGCTAAAAATGGAACAAATCTTTACGCACCTTATGCGCTACAACTCGCTGCCAATGCAGTCGCTGGAGCAAATGCTGGATGGGGGTGTGGCAGAGCAGTCGGCCACTACCAAAGATGGCGATGAGGTGCTAGTATTTGGGCCGGGCGGCAACAGAGTTATAGCACGCACACCCAACCAAAAGCGAATGGTGGAAGCTTGTAATAATGATGATATGGTGTTTGCAGTAGGACCTGCGGGTAGCGGCAAAACATACACAGCCGTGGCTTTGGCTGTGCGTGCACTAAAAGATAAACAAGTAAAAAGAATAATACTTACCAGGCCTGCAGTAGAAGCGGGGGAGAACCTTGGCTTTTTGCCTGGCGACTTAAAAGAAAAATTGGATCCATACATGCAGCCACTATACGATGCACTTATGGACATGATACCCTACGAAAAATTGGCTGATTACATTGAGAAAAATGTAATTGAAATAGCACCTCTGGCATTCATGCGTGGTCGCACTTTGGACAAAGCATTTGTTATTTTGGATGAGGCACAAAATGCCACAGTGGGTCAAATGAAAATGTTTTTGACACGTATGGGTCGCGATGCTAAGTTTATAATAACAGGCGATGCTACACAAGTGGACTTGCCGCGCAATCAGCCAAGCGGATTGCTGCGCGCTGTAAATTTGGTGCAGGGTATAGAGGGCATATCCGTTATAGAATTGAATGCAAGCGATGTAGTGCGACATAGATTAGTGAAGAAAATTTTAGAGGCATTCGAGAAAGACGTGCATTAATTTTTTTTCTTAATTCTAAAAAAGAATTGAAAGGCAAAAGCAGATAAGCTTTTGCCTTTTTTTATTGTCATTTATTCATCCAATGCATACATATTCAATGTAAAATATTACTAATTCGTCATAAAAACTACTCATTTGAAAAGTACGATTTGTATTATTTGTAACGCGGAAATAGAAAGGCTAATTATATCAAAATGTTCAGTTAAAACGGATATTTTTGGATTATCTACACATTTACAATACAACATATTAGGTAATGCGCATAAATACGTTTTTTGAAATTATACCATCCACATTTACTAAAAACAGGTAGTGATTTGCGGTATCAAATTTTTTAATAGAACAAAATATTTATTTAAAAAATCTTTTACCATGAAAACACGAAACATCTCAATGCTCATCATAACAGGTTTGTTGATGATAGCAACCAGCGGCATAGGCCAGGACAAGGCTCAACTAAAAATAGCCATAATGAATGTAGATGCACAAGGCATGGAGTATGATGCCGCAACCATAGCCTACATACTTAGGCTTGAGGTAGACAAAACAGAAGTGTACAGCGTAGTAGATAAGTACGAAATGGCAGATGTGTTTAAAGTAGGCGAGCTAAAAACAGATGGTTGTTTTAGCAGAGCATGCCTTGTTACAGCGGGCAAGTTGCTTAGTGCCGACAAGATTTTGAGTGGTGATATTGCACGTTTTGGCGAAAAAATAATTATTACTCTGCGGCTTATAGATGTGCAAACCGAAACCATAGAGCGAAGTCAGGCAATAGAATATTTGAATATGCAAAGCGAGTTGCAAAAGATGATTGAAATATCTGTAAAGCGACTGTTGAACATAGAGCCCGATTCATTAATGGTAAATCAATTGGTGAATTATGACATGCCTGTCTCCAGCCCAAAAACTATGTTAAGATTGAATGGTCCGCGCATGGGAGCATCCTACACCATGGGCGAAACAGGAGATAGACTGCGCGCACCAAAAGAGGAAGGCGGTTTTGATATGTACCGAGCTACTTTTCAGTTTGGGTATCAGAAAGAGTTCCAA
>JANOXJ010000171.1:0-6260 GCA_031418455.1 Flavobacteriales bacterium
GAAGAAAAATCTACCATTGCATACCACGAAAGTGGACACGCAATTATTAGTTGGTTGTTAGAACATGCTTCGCCTTTGGTAAAAGTGACTATAGTGCCTCGCGGCCGCTCACTTGGTGCAGCATGGTACTTGCCAGAAGAGCGCCAAATAACCACTACCGAGCAAATGATGGATGAGATGTGTGCAGCACTTGGTGGCCGCGCTGCTGAAGAGGTAACTTTTGGCAGAATTTCTACTGGTGCACTAAGCGACTTAGAAAAAGTAACCAAGCAAGCTTATGCCATGGTTTCCATATTTGGTCTAAACAAAAAGATAGGCAACAGAAGCTACTACGATAGCAGCGGGGAGTCGCAATTTACTAAACCATATAGCGAGGAAACTGCGCGTGTGATAGACGAAGAAGTAAGTAAGTTGATAGAGCGTGCTTATGAGAAAGCTAAAGATTTGCTTATGGCCAATAAAGACAAGCTAGACACCTTGGCTAAAAAACTATTGGACAAAGAAGTAATATTTAAAGACGACTTGTTAGAAGTGCTTGGCGCACGCCAGTGGGCAGAGCGCGACTCGCTTGAACTTAAGCCCGCACCTGTGGTGCAGTCTTAATAGCGCAAGAAACGCACTTTCAAATTTTTAAAATATTTGATAAAGGCAAATACAGAAATGTGTTTGCCTTTTTTTATGCGCTCTTAAACCAGAATATGCAATTGAAAATTTCAATTACATCAATTGGGCTAAATAATACTTGTAATAAATAAAATAAGCGCAATAAGAAAAGTCGAAAGCGCCACCTTTTTCAATTCCGGATCAAGCAAGGCCGGGTTCTTGGTATTCCACACCACCGACACATTTGAGAATAGCATTATGAAAGGAACTGCTGATAACCACTTTATAGCAAATTGAAACTGGGGGTGCTTACAAAAATTGAAGAAACCATAAATAGCTAAAGCTAAAAGTGCAAAAGAAATAAGATAAGTTTGATAGGCCTTAGCATTTTGAAAACCCATTTTTACCACCATCGTAATTTTATTGGAAGCTGCATCATTCACATGGTCGCGCATGTTATTTAAATTAAGCACTGCAGAACTAAGCAGGCCTATGGTAGTGGCAGGCAATAGCACCCAATAATTCCATTGGGTAGTGAATAGAAAGTAAGTACCACCCACCCCAACAATACCAAAGAAAATAAAAACGGCTACATCTCCAAAGGCCCTGTAACCATATGGATTTTTGCCCATGGTATACTTAAAAGCCGCAGCTATAGCTGCCAGGCCTAACAGTAAAAACAACAGTGCCTGATAAAAGAAGCCCTTATTTCCAAGTGCAAACCATAAGAGCAAAACACCGCAAACAAATGCGAGTGTAGCACAAATAATTAGTGCCACTTTCATTTCAGACTTTGATATTTCACCACTCTGCAAAGCACGCTCCGGCCCTACTCTATTTGAATTGTCAGCACCACTTACATAATCACCATAATCATTTGCCAGATTAGAAAGTATCTGCAATAAAAAAGTGGTGGCAAGTGCCAATACAAAAATTACAACAGGATTTTCAGCAAGCTGCCAGCCTAAAGCAGCACCAGTGAGTGTGCATGAAGCTGCTAAAGGCAGCGTGCGCAATCGCATTGCAGATAACCATTTATTCATATACTATTTCATTATATATAGGACACGAATTCACACAGATTGTAACGAATAACCACTGATTTATCTCTGTAAATCTGTCTCAATCCGTTTTTATCCGTGTACCATTTTATGGGAATTTCGGAAATTTTTGAAAGTCAGGATCACGTTTTTCCAAGAAAGCTTTTTTACCTTCCTGAGCCTCTTCGGTTAAATAATACAGGAGAGTAGCATCGCCTGCAAACTCCATTAAACCACGTTGCCCGTCAAGCTCCGCATTTAGTCCGCGCTTTATCATTCTTATGGCCAGTGGCGAGCGCTTCATTATGGTTTGGCACCATTGCACTGTAGTATTTTCTAACTCTGCAAGTGGCACTACTTTATTTACCATGCCCATTTTTTCCGCTTCTTCCGCAGTGTATTGTTCGCACAAAAACCAAATTTCGCGTGCCTTTTTTTGACCCACATGGCTAGCTAAGAAATTGGAACCAAAGCCTGCATCGAAACTACCCACTTTAGGTCCGGTTTGTCCAAAGCGAGCATTGTCTGACGCAATGGTAAGGTCGCACACTACATGCAGCACATGACCTCCGCCTATGGCATAGCCGTTTACCATAGCTATTACAGGCTTAGGCAGTTCGCGAATTCTTTTGTGTAAGTCCAATACATTCAGTCTAGGTACACCATCTTCGCCTATGTAACCGCCAACGCCTTTCACATTTTGGTCACCACCACTGCAAAAGGCTTTGTCTCCTTCGCCAGTAAGTACAACCACGGCCACATCTTGTCTTTCGCGTGCTATGTCCATGGCATCTATCATCTGCTTATTGGTTTCAGGTCTAAATGCATTGTAAACCTGCGGACGGTTTATAGTAATTTTTGCAATGCCTTCAAAATACTCAAATTTTATATCGCTGTATTCTTTTATCGTTTGCCAATTTCTCATGTAATGCTAAATTTAAATTATATTTTTTTTATGGTCAAATCAAAACAGTATTTGCGGCAATATGTGCAAAATATTTCTTTAAAATTTTATCGTTTTCCAATCTTGGTGTCATTACCTCCAGTACACTGCATTCCTGGGTTTCATACAACCAACGCAAGCCTTCTTTCAGCTCATCTGCATTCTCAGCACATTTATAATTAAGGCTATACACAGCAGCCAATTTATCTGCTTTGCGGTTATGTGTTGTTTCAAAAAAATCTTCGAGCGCTTCAGTGCTATTTGGACCATCTATTATTCTAAAAATACCACCACCACCATTATTTATAACAATGATTTTTAAATGGGCTGGCACTAGCTTGTTCCAAAATGCATTGCTATCGTAAAAGAAACCTACATCGCCAGAAATGAGCGTAGTGGTTTTTTGCGAAATGTGCGCTGCGCCAATGGCGGTGCTTGTACAGCCATCAATACCTGCCACACCTCTGTTTCCAAAATGCCTTATGTCGTGGCGGGCATCAAACAAAAGTATATAGCGCACCACACTGCTGTTGCCCATTTGCAAATCCGTTTGTGCCGGAAGTGATTTATAAATCTCATTAAATGCACTCAAGTCGCTCCACTCGCAGTGCTGCATATATTCACTTGCCAAATTTCTTTTCTGCTCATTCCATTTTAGCAAGGTGCTGGCGTAATGGCTATTTTTATTTGCCGCTGGTTTTACAGTTTCAAAAAAAGTAGCGGGCTCCATAGCAATTATTTTAGTAAGATGTTTTAATGTATCCAAGCCCTCGCCCGATACATCTACATGCCAGTGCTCGCAATTGCTGCTTCTCAAATACTCTTTTATTTTTCTGCTTATAATGTTATGTCCAAAAGTGATAACCACACCAGGCATAAAGTAATTCTTTTCCTCTTCAGAAAATTTCAATGCCAAACGGTCAATGGTAGTTATAAAAGATGCATCGGCTACATTGCTATGCGCCTCTGTCATTACTACCACTTGTGGCAAAGCAGCCCATGCCATCAAAGCGTTTTGCAATGGCGCATCGGGCAGCGATTGTCCTGCAAGAATCAATACTTTTTCCGTAGTAGAAAGTATGGATACAAACCTCTCTACCATATGCAGAGGCAGCGCAGTAGGAGTAATAACACGCTCCACCACTTTCACATGTGTGTTGCCATTAGCCACAGTGCCATATAGTTTTTCGCGCAGCGGAAAATTGATGTGAACAGGTCCTGCTACACCGGCAGTGCAGGAATCTATGGCCTGGTCCATTATGCGGGCATTGTGCCAGGTACTGTCAGAGCCGGGAGTTTCCTCCATTATTTCGAACGATGCCTTTACAAAATTCTGAAACACGCTGCGCTGTCTTATGCTTTGGCCTTCGCCCTGGTCAATCCACTCCACAGGTCTGTCGGCCGTAATAACCAGCAAAGGCACACGCTGGTAAAATGCCTCTGCTATGGCGGGCGAAAGATTGAGCGCAGCAGTGCCGCTGGTGCATATAATAGCCACAGCCGCGTGCAGCTGCTGTGCCATACCAAGTGCTATAAATGCCGCACTTCTTTCATCGGCTATGTTGTAAGTTTTTATTGCAGCATGCTTATGCAAACTAATAGAAAAAGGCGCGTTGCGCGAGCCTGGACAAACCACAGCGTGGTGAATGCCTTTGGCCTCCATAAGCAACAGAAGGTCTTGAACGGTGCGTTTGTCAGAAATCATGTGTGCGCGAAGCTATGTATGTAAGCACTAATTTGAAAATTTGAAAGAATGAATATTATACACCCACTTTCCTTTATGTTTGAACAACATTTTATACCCTCCTCTGTTCGTTTTAGTAATGTTTCAAAATTGATATTCATTCTTAAATAAATAAATATTATGAATGTTGTAATACTAGGTGCCAATGGCCGCACCGGCTTCCAGACTTTAAAAAGAGCTTTGGAAAAAGGCCATAAAGTAACCGCGTTTGTGCGCGAAAAAGATTCAATAAACCTGCTGCACCCCAACCTGAAAGTAGTAAAAGGCGATGCTCTGTTGCAGGATAGTGTGAGCAAGGCTGTGAAAGGAAAAGATGCAGTAATATCATGCCTTAGCTCTACAGAAAATTCGCATAGATTACTGTTTATACACAACATAATAAATGCTATGCACCAGCATAAAGTAAAACGCTTAATAGCCATTGGGGGCATAGGCGCTTTGCAAGCAAGCGAACATTTAAAGGTGTATGAAACGGTAACCTTTCCTAAGGAATATATAGAAGTAACCCAGGCGCATATGCGTGTGTTGGATGCGCTGCTTACCTCGCGACTGGAGTTTACATTTGTATGTCCGCCCATGATAAAAGAAGGCGACCGCACTGGTGCCTATAAAACTCAGGAAAGCTACCCCACACAAGGCTGGAGTGTAAATGCAGGCGACCTGGCCGACTTTATGGTGCTGGAGTTAAATGAGCGTAAATACGTAGGCAAAAAAGTTGGTATTTCCAATTCATAACAAATTCAATCTCCTTCTTAGCATATGCAACTTCATAGCATTGACACAGGTTTCTTTAAGTTAGATGGCGGGGCCATGTTTGGCGTGGTGCCTAAAGCTATTTGGCAAAAAACAAATCCTGCAGATAAAAACAATCTCTGCAATTGGGCTATGCGCTTGTTGCTTATAGAAGATGGTAAAAAACTAATATTAGTAGATACAGGAATAGGCAATAAACAAAGTGAAAAATTTTTCAGTCATTATCACTTAAATGGTGATGCTACTTTAGACAAATCGCTTGCTGCCAAAGGCTTTCATCGCAACGACATTACAGATGTATTTCTTACCCATTTGCATTTTGACCACTGCGGTGGTGCTATAGAATATGATACTGCATCAGAAAAATTTGTGCCTGCGTTTAAAAACGCCACCTACTGGAGCAATGAGCGCCACTGGCAATGGGCCACCGTGCCTAATGCTCGCGAGAAGGCTAGTTTTCTTTCAGAAAATATTTTGCCAATACAAGAAAGTGGTCAGCTGAAATTTATAGAACGTGAGGGCAATTTTTCATCTACGCCTTTAGGATTTGATGTACTATTTGTAGACGGACATACTGATAGCATGATGGTGCCGCATATTCCTTACAAGGGAACTACATTATGCTACATGGCCGATTTGTTGCCAAGCGCAGGGCATATACCACTGCCTTATGTAATGGGCTATGACACACGCCCCCTTATAACATTGGAAGAGAAAGGCAAATTTTTAACGCGCGCAGCCGAAGGCAACTTTGTGCTAATGCTGGAGCACGACAATATAAACGAGTGTTGCACATTGGAAAATACTGAACGTGGCATAAGGTTGGGGCAAACCCTGCAGCTTTCAGAAGTATAAAATCAACAACGCAAGCAAATCGTTAGTTAGGATTTACACGCTGCTCATTTCTTCTTTTAGGAGGTGTGTAGCTTGGGTTTACAGGTGTTTCAGGGTCGTATCCAAATAGCCTGTTGTCTTTTATGATAGTGTCTACATATGCAGGCACCAATTCTTCCCAACCGCCATAGCCGTGCTTTATCATATCCAACACATCCTTGCTATAGATATCTAACAATTCTGGATTTATATCCTCTATATCTACCAAGCGTTTGTTGTAAAGCAAATAATCGTACAACGGTTTTAAGCGTGGGTGTATTGGGCAGTTTTTAGTAGTAAGCAA
>JANOXJ010000172.1:0-5148 GCA_031418455.1 Flavobacteriales bacterium
TTCTAACTGCGTGGCTGCGCCAAACTCTGGTGTCATTATATACAATGCCACATCGCTGTGGTCCATTATTTCAGTATCGCTTTGGCCTATTCCAGAGGTTTCTAAAACTATGAGGTCAAACTTGGCAGCTTTAAGAATGGCAACTGCCTCCGACACGTGTTTGCTAAGGGCCAGGTTGCTTTGGCGTGTAGCAAGCGAACGCATGTACACGCGCGGATTGCGTATGCTATTCATGCGTATGCGGTCGCCTAACAAAGCGCCCCCTGTTTTTCTTTTAGAAGGGTCTACGGATATTATACCAATATTTTTTTCAGGAAAATCGAGCAGGAATCTGCGTACCAACTCATCTACCATAGAGGATTTGCCTGCACCGCCAGTGCCCGTAATACCAAGCACCGGTGTGGTACTCTTAGTGGCTATTTCCAATATCTTTTTTATTTCATCCTGATGTTGGTCAGGATAATTTTCTGCTGCAGAAATTAAGCGGGCTATAGCTCCATGGTTGTTTACACTTAAGTGACCAACCTCGCCATTTAGTTTATATCCGGTGGGCGAATCGCTTTTTTGTACAAGGTCGTTAATCATGCCTTGCAAACCCATCTCACGACCATCGTCTGGGTGGTATATGCGCGTAATGCCATACTTCTGTAAATCTTCAATTTCCGATGGCAAAATGGTGCCACCACCACCACCAAAAATTTTTATATGACTGGCACCTTTTTCCTTTAGCAAATCATACATGTACTTAAAATATTCGGTATGCCCACCCTGATAAGAAGTCATAGCTATCGCTTGTGCATCCTCTTCTATAGCGCAGTTTACCACTTCGTCCACACTGCGGTCGTGGCCCAGGTGTATTACTTCGCAGCCTGTGCTTTGTATTATTCTACGCATTATGTTTATTGCAGCATCGTGCCCGTCAAATAGGGAGGCGGCTGTAACTATGCGTACTTTATTTTTTGGTGTGTATGGCGTTTGTACTTGCATGATTTTTTATTGAATCAATTGGGGCGAAGGTAATTTCCATCAGCCCAAAACAGGCATCCTTTTTTACTCATTTTTTATTAGAGCTATGCTCCTGCGAATTAATGGGTATTGTTTCGTTTTAAGCTGCGGTTTTTCTGCCTTTGTATGTGCTTCATCACGGAATTGTCATGATGCAGCTAGCTGAGTGCTAATAAGCGTTAGTTTTAGCTTTTTTATGCATTACTTATTTGCACATGCAACTTTAATGGGGCTACATTTCGGGTGCATATTTTTAAATGAAAAAATAGTGGTGGGCGCATAAAGTTTTCATCATCATAGAAATGACTTATTGGTTGGAAAAACAGTGGAGGATTTCGGGAAAAGACGGCTTTTCTTTTCTGGTACCATGTTTCTTTTCGCTTTTTAGAATATTGAATGCGTTTCAAGTTGGCTTAATTGCCAAAGTCTTAATTGGTTTGCATTGCTTTAAAGAGATGAAAGTGAATTTTATTGTTTCAGCGCTAATTGTATACTTTAGGCGCCACGTTATTACTAAACTAACGGAAGGTATTATCTGCTTTCCATTTCCTAACAGGAGGTATTTATTATGAAATCTTATAAATTAGAAATAAAGAGCATCATTTTTATAGTGGCTGTGCTTAGCATTTTCATTTTTTCGGCCGTATTGATTTCGCTCCACTTGGCCGACTTGACCAATCTTGGCGAATTGCTGCTGCACTATGGTTTACTCATAGCCCCCATCACTCTTATGTGGGTGCTTATAGATAACTGGATGTGGCACACGCGTTTTTTGCAATCAATGCGCAAGCCTTTTAAAATCGGACCTGATATTAGAGGCCGTTGGGAAGGTGAGTTGAACAGCAGCCAGTTTGACCAACCGCACAAGTTTGTAATAGAAGTTAAGCAAACACTTACTACACTGCACGTGTATTCTTATTCCACCATAGGTCATTCGTCTAGCATATTAGTAGACATTGCATCTGATGAAAATGAAGATGGTTTTATGCTTTGTTTCCTTTGGCAGGGCGAGGTGCCTACTACAGTGGCCAACCAAAGCATCAATCAAAAATTTAATGGATACACCATGCTTAAACTGGAAGAGGCACACAGAGGAAAGTCTTTTGTAGGTACTTATTTTACTGACCATAAACCAACGCAAACAGCGGGCACCATTCATTTGCACTGGAAAACTTTGGAGAGGAAAAGGAAGTTGTAATTACTTTTTATTAATTTAGAATTTCATGTAATATAAAAATAGGAAAATGCAAACAGCCCAATGAATTTCATTGGGCTGTTTGCATTTGTTATGTTGACTTATTTTTTTTTTACTCTTTCACCACACGTACTACAGATGTAGCATTGTTGTTTTTTATACATATAGAATAAAATCCAGGTGCAATATTCAAAGGTGTGCTGAAGCTAAATCCATTCAGCGATGCCTGTGCGTAAACTAATTTTCCTTGCGCATCATACATTTCCAAAGTGGCATTGTCCATGCGTTGTTGTGAGTTAATATGGAGTTGTTGCTGCATTGGATTTGGAGCTACTACAAAGTTGATGGCGTTATAATTATTACTTAATTCATCTACTCCAATGCAGGTAGACACTTCAAATAGAAACGCATCGGTATAGCTGCATCCATCTTGTGTTTCTGCATATAGCACCAATGCATTGTTGCCCACTGGCCATTGCGAGGGTATTATTTCAAACGAAGAGTTTGTGCTGCCGTCTTGCCATGTGTAAATTAGGCCAGAAGGTGCTGTTATCACAGTGTTTTGGTTTTGACAAAGAAGAGTGTCGTTGCCCAAATCAAACGAAAAATTGTTGTCGCTAAACAATGATACGCTGGCTATATAATCACAATTATTATCATCTGTAATGGTAATATTATATGTGCCACTGCCCAGGTTATAAATATCTTGGTTGTTGCTACTATAGTTAAATGCTGTCCACTGATACGAGTAAGGTGGCGAGGCGCCTATTACATCTAATTCTACATTTCCATCGCCACTTTCAGGGCAGGTGGGGTTGAGCGAATTGAGTATTACACTCCATGGCTGTGGCTGAAATATCTGATACTCTTCCTCAAACTGAACTCCACATGGCGAGGTGAGCACTAACTGGTATACACCGGGTGCTAAATCATACACCGCAGGTTCAGATGAGGTGTAGCCGTTAGTGCCTGTCCACTCACAAGTAAAATCAAATCCCTCACCTACTAAGTAAGGTTGTACAGAGCCTGACCCAACCTCGCCTTTGTCTAGGGGACAAGCAATATCGTTTACCATGCCAGAAAGCGTAACGTTTCCTTCATATGTATTAATAGATAGGTGAGTGGTGCCTATGGAGCCATTCCAACCATCTACTTGCACATAATACACCGCACCAGAATCAAGACATGATACAAAACAAGTAGATGCATAGACATCTGTTAGCGAGCAGCCGCCTATTTTATCATCATTACTTCCTATAAGAGAATAGCCTGAAAAATCGCCACAATTGTCCGTAGCATAAACAGCTAATTGTGTGTCGAAAGAACCTTCGCTGTTGCATGTAGTAACTTCATAAGTAACATTTGGCTCTGCTACAAAATAGGCCCACACGGTATTGGTGGCACCACTCTCACACCAGTACCCAAGTGCACCGCAGTCGCCAGCATTAGGGTGTGGTTCTATAAAGCTTGCTATGGCTCCTTCATTGTTTAATTCTATAACTCCGCCATTGGGCACTACTTCCATAGCAGTGCATGGCGAGTCGTGCGCCACCGCAGAGAAGTTGCCCACCTGAAATGTCCACTCACTATCATACCCCTGCGCAGTGTAAAGATGTGCTGTGTTGCCATCTTCTTGTAGTTCAAAAATGAGTCCACCATCGCCATAGCTGTCTCTAAAAATAAGGTCATAAGATTCGCCATCAACGAGGCAAATTGGCCCTTCGTACACCAATGAGTTGCCTCCGTATTCTGAGTCGCCTCCTGTAGTGTTGTCGCAACCCACAGTGGCATTGCTACCCCAGTCTATTACATTGTTGCCACAGCCGCTACCGGTGGGCACTAGTTCCCAATAGGTTTCATAAGGCCACGCATCGGTTTGTATTACCATGGTTAGCGCTACTTCGCCTGCTGCACATTGTGTGTACGCGTTAGTGGAAAGTGTAATTATGAATAAGCTTAGTAAAATTCTATGCATTTCTATGTTGATTTATGGGAGTGAAAATTAGTTGTGTTACAATAAAACAAGTCATTCAATTTTGTCATCATTCTAGGATTCATCCGCCACTTACTGGTGGCAAAATAGCCACCTCATCGCCATGTTTTATTACATCATCGGGCTGTGCGTAAGTCTTATTAATGGCCACTGCATAGGTGCTTAGAGCGCCCAGTGCCGGGTGCTTAGCGTTTATTATATTTCTAAAATTACTTTGAGTTATGTTTTCCTCCAATTCCATTTCTTGCAAGCTGTGGCCTACAATTTCTTTGGCTATACCAAATGCAAGAAGTGTAATTTTCATAGAAAATAATATTTAAAAATAATACGTATAGCGGCTACGGCAATAATGATGATGGTGAAGTAGCGCACCATTTTTTCGGTAAGAAAACTTATAGTGAAATGCGAGCCAATAATACCACCTAATACTACTGATAGCCCCAGCCAAAGATGATTCCATTCCAAGTTAATGCCTTGAACAAACAAGCGCGATATTATAGCCGCAACTGAATTGAATAAAATAAAAGAAGCACTTGTGGCTGCTATTTGACGTGGGCTGGCCCAATTAGACAGGTGCAACAGTGGCGATAAATATACTCCGCCTCCTATGCCTGTAATGCCCGCCATCAGACCTAAAAATGCACTGGTGGGATAATGCAGCCAATGGTTTTTTATAACTGATTTATAAGGAATGCTATTTTGCTTTTGTACTAACATAGCCACTGCAGCTAGTAATAAGCAACAACCTAAAATAAGAAAATAAGTAGAGTCTTGCAACTGCCACGTAGAACTCCAAATGCTGGCAGGCAAACTAAATGCAAGCAATTGCGCAGTAGGTTTTATGGCAAGCAATCCGCTTCTTAAAAAGCGAACAGTGCTGGTAGCGGTTACCAACCCATTGCACAATAATGCTGTGAAGCGAATAAAGTTTTGGCCTAAACTACTGCCCGACAAT